>CAMYOI010000085.1 GCA_947259955.1 uncultured Gammaproteobacteria bacterium | reverse complement strand
TTCGAGAGATCTATCTGGCAGCGCTCGGCAACATGCTCGAGCAGACGCGCAGACGGTTTCTGGGGCAGGTCCTCATCGTCGCCGCAATACAGAAGATCGAAATGGGAATCGATTTCGAGCATTTGCAGGATCTTTCGGGTGGGGTCGCGATCGTCCGCGGTCGCCATTGCGGTGCGCACGCCTATTGAATTGAGCCGCTCGATCGTCCTACGTACCTCGCCCAGCGGTCTCACCGTTTCAGCCGTCGGCTCACTGGACATGACCGGCGAAAAGGCATTTTCAGTGAGCCGTTCCGCCTCATGCCACGGCCAGCCGTGCTGAAAGAGGACGGTCGATATCACCACGTAAGTCTTGTGAAGCGGGACCACAGCCAGCGGCCCGGCGCCTGCCGTGACGCCGGTGTCGGGCTGATATCCGATAGTTTGATAAAGCGCGGCTTCCAGCTTGTCGCCGCCCCGGGTCTCGAGCAGCAACGCGTCCACGGCGGATTTGGCGCGCCGTCCCCACATGATGTGGAAATCGATCAGCGTGCCGTCCTTGTCGAAAACAACGACCTCGATATCGAAACTCTTGTTGCCCACTCGCAGTTCCGCCATATGCAATCTCCTACGTCGCTATCGCTATCCCGGTTTCCTGAAGAACTGAGGTACGCGCTGAGCAATCTTGGTCACGAAAAACATCGGACCGACGCGGATACCATGCTGTCTGCATGCCCGGTATGACTCCAGATTACCCTTGACGATGTTAACGAGGCTCCGGTTGGTATGTCCTCCCATTCTCATCCTGACCCAGATTTCCGGTACATAGCGGGAGGATATCCGGTTGATCTCGAGGAAACGCATGGTCAGTTCGAAATCGGACTGAATTTTATAGTTCAGATCGAAACATCCGAATTTCTCGTACACTTCCCGCACAACGAAAAATGTCGGGTGCGCCGGCAACCAACCGCGGCGGAAAGAACCCGGGACAAAGGTATTGGATGTCCAGTAACGCACCACCTTGTCCATGTCGACGCGGTCGACGTACACCAGGTCCGCATAACAGGATTGCGCATTTTCGTTTTCGAGCGTAGTCGCAACGCGTTCCAGGACCCCGTCGTGTGCGTAGACATCGTCGGCATTGAGAAAACCGACAACATCGCCGGTGGCCGCTGCGATGCCCTTGTTCATTGCGTCGTACAAGCCGTTATCGGGTTCGGAGATGAAATGAAGCGGGTTGGTTGCTTCGAGTATTTCAAGCGTACCGTCGGTCGAACCGCCATCGACGACAATGTGTTCAACGTCACTGAGACGCTGTGCCCTGACTGAATCAAGGGCGTCTGACACGGTGTCCACAGCGTTATATACCGCCGTTACAACAGAAATCTTCACGACGCACGGCCCTGCAATTTATTTGAAACGCATGAAGCACGGTGAATGCGGTGGGGCTTACCTGACTTGGCCAGATTTATGGATATCATCGACATCTTGTATACTGCGCGCGGTCGGAATATGCTTGCATTCGAACGGAAAGTGTTAATTTTTGCTCAACATACATAAAATAATCCGGCAGCTCCGCTGGCACGAGTCCGGGATTTCGACAAACCAGTCGTGATTTCAACAAACTGCCTGGCGAATTCATCCATAAAAATGTTCAAACCATCATACGGGGATAACACCATGACTAACAAGCCAAATGCCTTACGGCGCTTGACGATTTCGGCGGTCAGTGCCGTAGTCGGATTCGCCCTGTCGAGTTCGATCGCGTCGGCGGTCGATCTTACCGTGTACACGGCCGTCGAGGCGGAAGACCTCAAGAAATATGCCGCGCGATTCAACGAAGACCATCCTGATATCAACATCAAATGGGTGCGCGACTCAACCGGAATCGTCACCGCGAAACTGCTTGCCGAAAAGGACAATCCCCAGGCCGACGTCATCTGGGGCCTTGCGGCGACAAGCCTGTTGTTGATGAAAAGCGAAGACATGCTGGAACCCTACGCCCCGGCGGGTCTCGATAAACTCAATCCCAAATTCGTTGACAAGGACGACCCGCCATACTGGACCGGTATGGACGCCTGGGTGGCGGCCATCTGTGTCAACACGGTGGAGGCCGAAAAACTTGGACTGCCCATGCCGACATCCTGGAAGGACCTGACAAAACCTGAATTCAAGGGCCACGTCGCGATGCCCAACCCGAATTCATCGGGTACCGGCTTCCTAGACGTCTCCAGCTGGCTGCAGATATTCGGAGAGGAAGACGGCTGGGCGTTCATGGATGGGCTGCACGAAAACATCGATCACTACACCCATTCCGGTTCCAAGCCCTGTAAACAGGCAGCCCGCGGCGAAGTCGCCGTCGGTGTGTCTTTCGCGTTCCGGGGGGCCAAGTCGAAAGCCGAAGGAGCCCCACTTGAAATCATCATTCCCTCGGAGGGCATTGGTTGGGACATGGAAGCCACCGCTATCGTCAAAGGAACGGACAACATGGAGGCGGCCAAGAAGCTGGTCGACTGGTCGATCTCGGAGAAAGCCAACATGATGTACAACGAGGGCTATGCGGTCATAGGGATCCAGGCTCTGGCGCAGCCGGTGGAACATTTCCCTGACAACATTCCGCAATCGATGATCGACAACGACTTCGAATGGGCGGCGAGTAATAGAAAAGCAATCCTGGCGGAGTGGCAAAAACGCTACGATTCCAAGTCGGAGCCGAAGAGCTAACACCCGTTCTAAATATTGCACGGAAAACCGGTTGTCTGAATGGCAACCGGTTTTTTTTTGAATCGGAATGGGCGTAAGACCAACGGAATAATGATAAGGTAACCGCAGCGAACACCGCTGGCCAAACGATGGAAAATACGAAGACCAGTAAGCAGGCTAGTCCCCGGTTACCGATGGAAAGGCCGTTTCTCAGGATTACCGATCTGACCAAGATGTTCGGCGCTTTCACCGCGCTGCATGAGATTTCCCTCGAAATCTACGACGGGGAATTCGTCTGTTTCCTTGGCCCGTCCGGGTGCGGCAAGACAACCCTGCTGCGGGCCATCGCCGGGCTCGACATCCAGACTTCCGGCACGGTCGAGCAAGGCGGAAAAGATGTGTCTGCGTTGCCGCCTTCAGAGCGCGATTTTGGTATCGTGTTTCAATCCTACGCCCTGTTTCCTAACATGACCGTACGCAAGAATATCGCCTACGGCCTCGAAAACAGAAAAACCGCGCGTTCTGAAACCAAGAGCCGAGTATCGGAACTTTTGGAACTTGTCGGCCTGCCCGAACAGGCCGACAAGTATCCCGCGCAACTGTCGGGAGGGCAGCAGCAGCGTGTTGCGCTGGCAAGGGCGCTGGCCACCTCCCCCGGCCTGCTTCTGTTGGACGAGCCGTTGTCGGCGTTGGACGCCAAGGTCCGTGCATACCTTCGTCACGAGATACGCGCGCTACAGGAGCGTCTCGGTGTGACGACCATCATGGTTACTCATGATCAGGAGGAAGCGCTCACCATGGCGGATCGAATCGTTGTGATGAACAACGGTTTCATAGAGCAAATCGGCTCGCCCATGGAAATCTATCGCGAGCCCGCCACGTCTTTCGTCGCCGATTTTATCGGCACCATGAACTTCGTACCGGGCATCGTAGAAGGCGCGGAAAGCGTGAAAGTCGGTAAAATAATCCTGCAGTGCGATCTGGACGAATCGCTCGACTCGGGTGAAGTTACGGTCGCTATTCGTCCCGAGGACATCGAGGTTCAGGAAGCGTCGCGCGGTGCGAACCAAGGCAACAATGTCGTCGAGGTATCCGTTGTGGAGGTCGAATTTCTGGGTTCTTTCGTGCGCGCCGATTTCGCTTCAGACAGCATAGGCAATGTTCGATTGCGGGCGGACCTGTCAATCAATCTGGTGCGACGGCTCGACATCGTCGAGGGATCAACAATTTCCGTGGCGCTACCGAGGGAACGGATTCGCGTCTACCCTAAAAACGGGTAGAGACCGCCTATGCAGATGTCCACACCCGCCGCCGCTGCAGTTCCGATTCCGGCCGTACGGATCAAACCCAAGGCAAGCCGAGATGACTGGCAGATGCGCGCATTCATGCTCGTTATCGGCCTGTACCTGCTAGTGGCGCTGGCATTTCCGCTGTACGCGATGCTGTCGAAAAGTTTCCAGAATCATGACGGCGACTTTATCGGCTTTGCAAACTACCTGGAGTACTTCGGTACGCCCGCACTCACCTACTCCATAAACAACAGCATTTTCGTGGCCGTCATTACTACAGGCATCACGGTCACGGTGGCTTTCGTTCTTGCCTATGCACTGACCCGCAGCTGCATGCCTTTGAAGGGATTTTTCAAATCCGTGGCCATGGTGCCCATCCTGGTGCCCTCTCTGCTGCCGGGCATAGCGCTCGTCTATCTGTTCGGCCGGCAGGGGTTGATTCCGGAACTCCTGTTCGGCCACGACATATACGGGCCGATCGGTATCGTCATCGCGGAGGTGTTCTTCACCCTGCCCCACGCAATGATCATCATCATCACCGCGCTGTCCATCGCCGATTCCCGGCTGTACGAATCGGCCATCGCGCTGCGCGCAAGCAAGCCGAGAATCTTCTTTACCGTGACCCTGCCCGGGGCGCGCTACGGGTTGATCAGCGCCGCTTTCGTGGTGTTCACCCTGACCATCACCGACTTCGGCGCGCCCAAGGTGATCGGCGGTGATTTCAACGTTCTGGCGACCGACATCTACAAACAGGTCATAGGCCAGCAGAACTTCGAGATGGGCGCGGTGGTCAGCGTCGTCCTGCTGATCCCGGCCGCCGTCGCGTTCTTCGTCGACCGTATCGTACAGAAAAAGCAGGTGGCGCTGCTATCCGCCCGTGCGGTGCCGCTACAACCCAATCCGAACAGGCGTTTCGATTCGATGATGCTGGGCTACGCCTGCCTGGTAAGCCTGTTCATTCTTGGGATGCTGGCGGTATGCCAATACGCCGCACTGGTCAAGTTCTATCCCTACGACCTTTCCCTGGGGCTTAAGAATTATCAGTTCGACCTGATGGACGGCGGGGGCTGGGAGTCCTATTTCAATTCCATACGCATGGCAACCTACACCGCGCTCTTCGGCACCATCGTCGTATTCGTGGGCGCCTACATGGTCGAAAAGGGCCGCGGGTTCAGGCTCGGCCGGGGATTTTTCCAGTTACTGGCCATGATGCCGATGGCTGTGCCCGGGCTGGTGCTGGGCCTGGCGTACATCTTTTTCTTCAACGCGCCCAACAATCCGCTGAATTTCATTTACAGCACCATGGCAATTCTGGTGATCAGCACGATCACCCATTTTTATACCGTAAGCCACCTCACTGCGGTGACCGCGTTGAAGCAAATGGACGCCGAATTCGAGGCGGTATCCTCTTCCCTCAAACAGCCGTTCTACAAGGTCTTCAGCCGGGTCACCGTGCCGGTATGCGTGCCGGCCATCTTCGACATCGGTATATACCTGTTCGTGAACGCGATGACCACGGTGTCCGCCGTGGTCTTTCTGTACGGACCGGACACCACCCTGGCATCGGTAGCCGTTCTGAATATGGACGACGCCGGGGACATCGCTCCCGCGGCGGCAATGGGCATGATGATCTTCTACACTGCAGCCGGGGTCAGAATCCTGCACTACATCGTTTCAGCCTATATCGAAAGGCGGACGCAGAAGTGGAGGATGAGATAACGGCTGGGGGATCGGTTCATGTTCTCCTGGCGTGTATGAACGTCATCTGACCAATATCCATTCTCCGGGCATCGTTTTCCTGCACGAATGTCTCGAGCTGCCCGGCGCGATCCAGCTGCCGGATACGGGAACACACCTTGTCGAGCCGATCTGGTAATAACGTACTCCAGACGGAATCGCCATTGCGCCATCCGGCGTCCAGCGGCCCGCGCGGATTCAGATATGCCGGCCCCTGCATGAGCGCGTCTACCGGCACGGTGCGGCCGAGGCACTCAAAGCCGCATCGTTCCAGCAGTTCCTGCAGCCGCGACAGCGGGATATGCCGCTCACGCATTAGCGATGCCTCCTCGGGAATGAGTGCACAGTACCAGAACGCGCTCTCGAGCTGGTGGTGGGAGCAGATGTTTATGACCAATCCCCCGCCCGTTTTCAGCACCCTGGCGAATTCCGCGATGACCCGGTGGGTATTCGGATAGCCGGACTCCGCGTCGTCGGCGATGTGGTGCAGCACCTGGTTGATCATCACCCCATCGAAGACCGATGACTCGAATGGCAAACTGTCGATGCCCGCCTGGTGAAACTCGATACTCGATGCGTGCGGCTGCGGAAATTTCCGCTTTGCCTGCTCCAGCATACGCGCGTTCATGTCCACCGCCGCAATGCGACGCACGTAATCGATCAATGCACGCGAGTAGTTACCGGTACCGCATCCGGCATCGAGCACGTACTGCTGCCCCAGAGGTACCTGCGAAACGCCGAGACAACCGGTAATGATTGCCACTCCGACAGCGCTTCTCGTAGCGTCGTAGGCGCCCGCGATTTTGGTATAGTCCTCATAACTGCTCATTGTTCCGACCCCCGTGATGGGTAATTGCAGCAACCGCGAATCCGGCAGTTCCCGCAGCGCGGTTTCTTTCGACAGGTCCGCTTGCCGTGTTCGACGATCAAGGCGTGAAACTCATTGTAATCCGGCGCCGAACCATCTATTTCCGATTCGACGATCGCCTGGATATCATCGTAGGATTCAGTACCTCGAATGATCCCTACCCTGCTAAATAGCCGCCGGGCATAAGCATCGACCACAAACACCGGCCGTTGAAACGCATAAAGCAGGATGGCATCCGCCGTCTCCGCGCCGACGCCGTGCACGGAAAGCAGTGAAGCACGCAGCTCATCCGTGGGCAACATGGCAAGCTGCCTGCTCCCGCCATTGTCCTCCAGCCACGCGCACACCGCCCGAAGCCGCTGCGTTTTCACTCTGTAAAATCCCGATGGGTAGATCAATGCAGCCAGTTCTTCAAACGGCAGACCCAGGATGCGGCCGGGAGACATTGCCCGGACCTTCCTGAGGTTGAAGAGCGCTTTTTCGACGTTTCGCCACGACGTATTTTGCGTCAGCACGGCGCCCGCGACGACCTCGAAGACCGATTTCGCGGGCCACCAGTGTTGAGGCCCGTACACCGCGTCGAGCCGCAGGTAGAGCTGGGAGACATTGGTCATCGAATTCAGGCTGTTCCCGCGCCGCGCTGGAGGGATAGAACGGTATCGGCGTCGAGTTCCAGCCAGCTTCCGGGGGGCAAATTTGCGGGCAAATGGACGGGCCCGAAGCGAACCCGCTTGAGCTGATTCACCCGACAGCCAATCTTTTCCCAGAGACGTCTTATTTCTCGGTTTCGACCTTCACTCAATTTAATCCGGTAACGTTGGTTTTTTACGTCTGCTTTCTTTCCAAGGGATTCCAGTGCATTGAATCGGGCGGGCCTGCCATCAAGATCGATCCCGGTGGTGAGCCTATCGAGCTGTCCGGATGTGGGATTACCATGCACACGGACCATGTACTCACGCTCTAAACCGGTAGACGGGTGCATCAGGCGCGATGCCAGCAGGCCGTCGTTGGTGAGCACAAGAAGGCCGGTTGTGTTGATGTCGAGCCTGCCGACCGATATCCAGCGCCCGGATACACCGGGCAGTCGATCGAAAACCGTGGGCCGGCCCTGGGGATCCGAACGCGTACAGATCTCACCCAGCGGTTTGTGATAGATGATTACCCGGGTGACCGGTGCATCCCTCAACGCAACAGGCTTGCCATCAAGCGTAATCGCCGCATCCTGACCAACGCGATGCCCGACGTGCGCAACCTCGCCGTCGACCCCGACCCGGCCCTCCGCGATCCATTTTTCGATCTGCCGCCGGGAACCCAGCCCGGCCGCCGCCAGGACCTTGTGCAGTTTCTCAGTGGTCATCGAGGAAATTTATCTAGAAGTTTGCACCAGGGCAGCTCGTTTTTTTCGCTGTCACAGCCCCGATCAATACTACCGATACGATCTCTATTCAGGACTTTCCTGATTCTTCTGTGTCAGTTGCATCGGGTACCAAGTGCTTGGTTTTCTGCTCGGCCACGTCATTCTGCCCATGTTCACCAGCGGGATTCAGCCTAATGATCTTCGCCGTGGTCTGCTGTTGAACGTCGTCCTCCGCACCGGTTTCTTCCTTTTGTTCGAGTGCGGGGTCTTCCAGCGGCAATCGCAAATTGAGCTCCATTGCGATCTCTTCCGGTTCCCTCTTTTCCATAAGTGGTGGCAGTTCACTCAGGCTGATCAGATTGAAATATTCGAGGAACCTCTGCGTCGTGCCAAAAAGTGCCGGCCTGCCAGGCACTTCGCGCTGTCCCACCTGCTTCACCCATTCCCTGTCCAGCAGGGTTTTCATCGTTTCCGAGCTGACCGTGACGCCGCGAATCTCTTCGATGTCGCCCCGGCTCACGGGCTGACGGTATGCGATGATCGCCAGGGTCTCCAGCAGGGCCCGGGTGTAGCGGGGCGAGCGGCCTTCGTTCAATTTTCGCAACCAGGGCGAGTACCTCTCACAGGACTGAAAACGCCAGGCCTTTCCAACACGTTTTAGTTCTATGCCCCGGTCTTTGTAATCTCGCTGCAGTTCGTTGAGCACGGCCTTGATATCATCGCGCTCGGGAGCCGCATTGTGGGGAAACAATTTGATCAGACTGCCCACTTTCAAAGGGGTTTCACTGGCGAACAGCGCCGCCTCGACGATAAATTTGAGTTCGTTTTTCGATTTGCCCAAAACTTGACCTACGCTGCGGAACGAACATGGATGGGGGCGAAAGGCTCGTTCTGTACAACGAACAACATTTCCTCTTTGATCAATTCAAGGATCGCCACAAAGGTAACCACAAGACCCATGCGGCCTTCCGCTTTGACGAACAGGCTTTCGAAGCGCACGAATTCCTGCTCCTGGAGCCGGTTCAGGATTATCGACATGCGTTCACGAACCGACAGCACCTCCCTCGTGATGTGCAGATGTTGGAACTGCTCGGCCTGTTCGATTACGCGCTGGAAAGCACTGGCAAGCTCGTCCAGGGTCACATCGACCTGCGGTGCAGGTGGATCCTCGTCGACGAATGACGCCCACGCCAGGAAAATATCACGATCTACACGCGGGCGGTCGCCCAGATCCATCGCCGCCTCCCGGAAGCGTTCGTATTCCTGCAGCCGCCGTATCAGGGCGATCCGGGGATCTTGTTCGTCCTCCTCTTCTTCGCTGTGCCGCGGCAGCAGCATGCGAGATTTTATTTCGGCAAGCGTCGCTGCCATGACCAGATATTCTGCGGCCAGATCCAGTTTGACGGCGCGCATGAGCTCGATATACCCCATGTACTGCCGGGTAATGTCGGCCACGGGAATGTCCAGGATATCCAGGTTCTGCTTGCGGATTAGATAAAGCAGCAGGTCCAGAGGGCCTTCGAAGGTCTCGAGGAATACTTCCAGTGCATCCGGGGGAATGTAGAGATCCTGCGGCCATTTCTGCAGCACCTGGCCGTTGACAATGGCCTGTCCGGGCTCGGCCGTATCCGGCAGGCTTTTCTGGACCGGTTTTTTTTCGGGTCGATTGTCCGATTTTTTGTTTGCCGTCATCTTAGTGTCCTGTCCCGCAAATAAATGGTATTTCAGAGCCCTCCAATGGGCTCAATACAAGGCGCAGTCCGCAGGGAATGGCTAGCCCTTTCCAAGGGCTGCAACGACGTAGTGGGCCCATTGGGAGGCTCCCGCAGGGCGTGCCAAGAAGCACCCATTCGTATCGTTCCTCCTCGTCGCAATAGCTACGGCTATTCCTCCTCGGCGCGCCTCGCGCCTGAGCGCTTCTTGGCACGCTGAAATACCATTTATTTGCGGGACAGGGCACTAGTAGTACGCCAGGCCAACGCAGCTCCTGACTTCTTCCATCGTTTCTTCGGCAACGTCCTTCGCTCTTTCGCATCCGTCAGCGATAATACTTCGCACCAGCGTGGGATCGTCCGAGTATTGCCGCGCCCGCTCATGCATGAGCCTCTGTTCCGCGAGAATTGCATCGATCAACGGTTGTTTGCAGTCCAGGCATCCGATCTTTGCGCTACGGCACCCCTCGTTGACCCACGCGTGCACATCGTCACCTGTATACACCTGATGGAGTTCCCACACCGGACATTTGTCCGGATCTCCCGGATCATGGCGTCGTTTGCGGGCGGGGTCCGTCGGCATCGATTTCAATCCCCTTTCCACCCTGTCCGGGTCATCGCGCAGCGCTATGATGTTGTTGTACGACTTGGACATCTTCTCCCCGTCCAGGCCGGGGAGTTTCGATGCGGGCGTGAGCACGGCCTCCGGCTCGACGAGAATCATGCGCCCACCGCCTTCAAGATATCCCAACAACCGCTCCTTGTCGCCAAGGGAAATATTCTGGTTTTCCTCCACGAAAGCCCGTGCTTTTTCGAGGGCCTCCTCGTCACCCCGCTCGACGTAGGCAACTCGCAGCTTGCGATACAGCTTGGCTCCTTTTTTACCCAGCTTGACGATGGCATTTTCGGCTTTCTGCTCGAAGCCGGGATCCCGTCCAAATAGAAAGTTGAAACGCCGAGCAATCTCGCGGGTCAGTTCGACATGGGGCACCTGGTCCTCACCGACCGGCACCCTGCTCGCACCGTACATCAAGATGTCGGCGCTTTGCAGCACCGGATAGCCCAGAAATCCATGTGTAGCCAGGTCTTTTTCCTTGAGTTTTTCCTGCTGATCCTTGAAGCTTGGAACGCGCTCCAACCATCCGAGGGGAGTGATCATGGACAGCACAAGATAAGATTCAATTCGGCGTGCTCCGGGATCCTGGACTGGATAAACAAGGTGGTTTGAGCAGGGTCGACACCGGCGGCTAGCCAGTCGATCACCATCTCCCACACGTACTCACCCATGTTCAGATTGACGTCTTCGTAGTGTGTAGTCAGGGCGTGCCAGTCGGCAACGAAAAAATAGCAGTCGTATTCATGCTGCAATTCAACCCAGTTTTTCAATACACCGTGGTAATGCCCCAGGTGCAGTCGTCCCGTGGGGCGCATACCGGACAACACGCGCTCCGGCTGTCCAGCTCGCCTAATCAAGAGCTACTCTCCAAAGATGATGTGGATGGGTGATTTCGCACAAGCAACACAAAAAATTGGCGCGAAGTATATCATCACGATGGTCCCTCGCCGGCCGGTTTGACGCAATGTACGAGCTGAAATCACAGAAATGGCGCAGGGTCCCCACGGCCGACGCGAATGACGCTCGGCTGGTCTTCTACCCAGCTGACGACGGTGCTTGGATCGACACCACAGAGCCCTCCGTCGATGACCAGGTCCACTTCGTGTTCGAGTTTTGATCGGATTACCGCAGGATCCGATATGGGCAACTGTTCGCCGGGCAGGATCAGGGTCGAACTCATGATGGGCTCCCCCAATTCCTCTATCAGGCACTGCGTAATCCGGGAATCCGGTATACGTAATCCAATGGTTTTACGCCGGGGGTTTTGCAGACGGCGAGGCACCTGCCTGGTTGCCGGAAGAATGAACGTGTAGGGCCCGGGGGTCGTGGCTTTGATGAGGCGGTACTGCTCGTCGCCGATTTTCGCGTACGTGGCTATCTCAGACAGGTCCCGCGCTACCAAGGTGAAATTATGACTGTCATCGATTTTCCGAATCCTGCGGATCCGGTCCATGGCCGTTTTGTTTCCGATACTGCATCCAATGGCATAGCTGGAATCCGTCGGATAGACACCCACGCCGCCGTCCAGAAATATCCGACCCGCCTGTTTTATGAGTCGCAGCTGGGGATTGTCCGGGTGAATACTAAAATACTGGGCCATCGGCAAAGAGTGATAGTTCAGGTAGTTCAAGATATAGTTATTTGCGGCGCCGGCGTTTGCGGCGCCGGCCGCTACTCGGAGGCGGTGCCAACGACTTGATCATTTCATGCTGCTTTCCCGAGTCCACTTCCTGGATCCGTGTCCACCACTCGGCAAGCTCGCTGTCCACCTCGCCGATTTCACTGCGCAGCAGTAAAAAATCGTAGGCTGCCCGAAATCGCTGGTGACGGAGCAGCATTTTTACGCCGCGCGGTAATCTCCTCTCCAGCCGTTGCTGAAGGTTCCATATTTCGCGGACCACCGTTCCTATCCTTTTCGGGATCCCCACATGCATCGATTGATTCGTCAGCAAATCGAAACTCGCCGTCGAAAAAGCCGGCCGGGGCGGCATTCCCTGCCGTATCCTCGTCTCTGTCTCCTGGCGCAACGGTTTCCACAAGAAGCAGGCAAACAGGAACGCCGGAATGACGGGCTTCCCCTGGCGTATTCTTGCGTCGGTGTTCGACAACGCCAGCTCGATCAGGTCTCTGCTGTCACCGAATTCACAGGCCTCGGTGAAAGGAAACAGGTGGGCGAACAATCCCGAAGACTTGAGTTCCCGATAAACGTCCAGTGCGTATCCATTGTGTAAAAGCTTGAGCATTTCATCCAGCATGCGCGAGGGGGGCACGTTGTTGAGCGAATCCGCGGAGCGTCGAATCGCTCTCTTTACCTCGGGATCCAGGGAAAAGCCCAATTTGACGGCAAAGCGTACCGCTCGCAGCATTCGAACGGGGTCTTCCCTGAAGCGGGTTTCAGGGTCACCGATGGTGACCAATCGGCGTTCGCGCAAATGCGCGGTACCATCTACGTAGTCCACCACGTTTTGGGTATTAGGATCGTAATACAGGGCATTGATGGTGAAATCGCGCCTGAAAGCATCGTCTTCGATCCCGCCGTAAACGTTGTCTCTCAGTATCTGACCGTCTTTATTGACGTGGCGGTTTTCGGCGCCCTGTTCCTCGGTAAAACCCGCGCGAAAGGTTGCGACCTCGACGACGTCTCGGCCCATTCGCACATGCGCCAGTCTGAAACGGCGTCCGATCAGCCGGGCACGGTTGAATACGGCCTTGACCTCTTCCGGGTAGGCATTCGTCGCCACGTCGAAGTCTTTGGGAATATGCTGAAGGAGCAGATCACGTACGCAGCCGCCCACCAGATAGGCTTCATACCCGGCGTCATTAAGTTGCCTTACAATTTTAAGCGCCGGCTTGCTGACCGCTGACAGGGAAATCTGATGAGCGGAAGGGGGGATCTTTTCCGGCGTACGACCTAGCTGCTGCACTCCGAGGAATTACCCCACCTGCTCGAGAAACCTGAGGGTTATGTTCTTCATATGGCGCTCCATGATACCATGAATACTAGGGATTATCGCATCCAATACGCTCCCTTCGTCTAGTGGTTAGGACGCTGGCCTCTCACGCCGGTAACAGGGGTTCGAATCCCCTAGGGAGCGCCAGATGGGACATCAACGAATACATCGTTAGCATCTCATCCTCACCCGTCAGTCGAGTCAACACGGCGACGCAACCGGCATCGAATAGGAACGGATTGTCCATCGGCTTCAGCTCGACGGGAGTGAAATGGCCGGATCGGATACGGGAAACAGAAAATGAGTTGCCACGCAGAGAATACAGATTCCACGGCAAGTGCCAAGGATCCGGTTTGCGGCATGACGGTGAATCCGGAAAAGGTTTCCAGCGTTACTCACCAAGGGCAAATGTACTATTTCTGCTGCACAGGCTGTCGCGACAAATTTACGGCCGATCCGGATCGCTACCTCTCGCCTTCCGGCATTGTGGCAGAGGAAACTGACGACCGGAGGAAATACGTCTGCCCCATGTGCCCGGGCGTCGAGAGTATCGGACCCGCCTCCTGCCCTGAATGCGGCATGGCCTTGGAGCCCGAGACGCCGCTCCCGCGCGGGAAACTTCTATACACCTGTCCGATGCATCCCGAGGTCCAGCGGGACGCACCGGGTACCTGTCCGGAATGTGGCATGGTGCTGGAGGCGACTCGGATCCGAGCACAGCAAGAGAATCCGGAATACAACGACATGTACCGGCGATTTCTTATTGCTCTGGCGCTTTCCGTACCGCTTTTCGTTCTGGCCATGGTGCACGATCTGGTTCCGGATCTATTGCTGCGTGTGGCCTCTACGCCGGTGGTCCAGAAACTTGAATTCCTGCTGGCGACGCCGGTCGTAATCTGGGCCGGCTGGCCGTTCTTCGAGCGTGGCTGGACGTCGTTGGTCAATCGACGTCTGAACATGTTTACTTTGATCTCGATGGGAGTTGGTGTGGCGTGGGCTTACAGCGTGGTTGCCGCCTTTCTTCCGCAGTTGTTTCCGGCGAGTATCAGAATGGCGGATGGCTCGGTGCCGGTATATTTTGAGGCTTCCGCGGTAATCGTCACGCTGGTACTGCTCGGCCAGGTTCTGGAACTGAGGGCACGTGACAAGACCGGAGCGGCCATCCAGCTGTTGCTCGAGCTGGCACCGAACACCGCGCGCATCGTTCGCAGCGATGGTTCCGAGGCCGATATCCCGCTGGAACAATTAAAGGCGGGAGACATCCTTCGCATCCGGCCGGGTGAGAAAATTCCCACCGACGGTACGGTGAAGACCGGGACTACCAGCGTCGACGAATCGATGATTACCGGTGAGCCCGTTCCGGTCGCAAAACAACCGGGCGACAGACTGATTGGAGCTACGGTCAACGGCACCGGCAGCGTGCTGATGACGGCAGAACTGGTCGGCGAAGACACGCTCCTCGCCCGGATCATACGCATGGTAAGCGAGGCGCAGCGCAGCCGGGCGCCTGTGCAGAGGCTAGCCGATACCGTCGCAAGCTACTTCGTTCCGGCGGTAATTTCGGTAGCATTGGCAGCGTTTCTCGTTTGGGGCCTATGGGGACCAGAGCCCAGGCTGGGATACGCCGTAATATCCGCAGTTTCGGTTTTGATAATCGCCTGCCCTTGTGCCCTGGGACTGGCGACGCCCATGTCCATCATGGTTGGCACCGGACGCGGCGCTCTCGCGGGCGTGCTGATCAAGGACGCAGCCGCACTCGAAAAACTGGAACGCATCGATACCCTCGTCGTGGACAAGACCGGCACGTTGACTCAGGGAAAACCAGCTCTGGCCTCGATCACAACGGCGCAAGGCGCCGATGAGAACGATGTTCTGCAATTCGCCGCCAGCCTCGAGCAAGCGAGTGAACACCCGCTTGCTTCGGCCATCGTGGGCGCTGCCACGGAGCGAGAACTGCCACTTTTACCTGTCACCGACTTCACGTCGGTTACCGGCCAGGGCATTCGCGGGACCGTTGGGAATGAAGATGTCGTCATCGGCAATCGCAATATGATGCGGCGGCAAGGTGTGGAATGCCCACAGTGGATCGAAATAGCGGACACGTACCGCGTCGAGGGTCAGACCGTCCTGTTCATATCCATTGCAGGTGCGATGGCAGGAATATTCGGCATCTTCGACCCCATCAAGGATTCTACGGCGCAGGCCATACGCGATTTACAAACGTCCGGCATTGACGTCGTGATGCTCACCGGGGACAACCATAGCACCGCGGAATCCGTTGCATCCAGGCTGGGTATCAAAACCGTGCACGCGGAAGTGCTGCCGGACGAAAAGTCCGAAGTGGTCAAATCGCTCCAATCAAAGGGTAAGGTCGTCGCCATGGCGGGCGATGGAATCAATGATGCCCCGGCATTGGCACAGGCGGATGTCGGCATCGCAATGGGCACCGGTACCGATATTGCGATAGAAAGTGCTGACGTAACCTTGGTCAAAGGAGACCTGAACGGCATAGTGCGCGCGATCCGCTTGAGCAGAGCGACCATGAAAAACATACGTCAAAACCTGTTTTTCGCCTTTGTGTACAACTCTATCGGCGTGCCCATAGCTGCCGGCATACTGTACCCGTTCATAGGCGTTCTGCTTTCGCCTATGATTGCCGCCGCCGCAATGAGCCTGAGCTCCGTCTCCGTGATTGCAAACGCAGTTCGGCTGAATCGAGTGCGTTTGTAGATCAGTCTTGATATCGTCTGGAGAATCCCCAGATTGACGACATGACGGACGCACAACAATATATCGTCGACTCTGACGAGAGCGCGTTTGACCGCGATGTCCTGCAGCCTTCCTCCAGGCACCTGATTCTGATCGATTTCTGGGCGCCCTGGTGCGGGCCCTGCCGTTCTCTTACGCCGATACTGGAAAGGCTCATGATCGCGTATTCGGGTGCGGCGCGGCTGGTCAAGGTGAATACGGATGAGCAGCAGCAACTTGCCTCCCGGTACGCTATACGGAGCCTGCCTACGGTAATCCTGTTCCGCAACGGCGAACCCGTCGATCAGTTCATGGGCGTGCAACCCGAATCCGCTATCCGGCGCATGATCGACAAACACGTGGTGCGCGAATCGGATGAACAGCTTGTACGAGCTGAAAGTTTGCATGCTTCCGGGGACACCGCCGGTGCAATCGACATGCTGGTGAAGACGATTTCGGATGATCCGGACAACGATCGGCCGAGATTTGTGCTGGCCGGCTGGCTGGCCGACCAGAAGCGTTTTGAAGAAGCCAGAAAAATACTCGACGGAATCACCCGCAACGGCAAGGATGATCCCCGCTATGCCCCGGTATCCGCTCGCGTGGAACTCGGAACCGTGGCGGAATCGAATCAATCCGTGGACGAATTGATCCGTTCCGTCACCCAGGACGCCGATAACCTCGAAGCACGCTTTCAGCTTGCCGGGCTCCTGGTCAGGGAGGGGGAACTCGCCGATGCACTGGAGCATCTGATAGAAATCATCCAACGTGACAGAAACTTCCGAGAAGACGAACCCCGGCGGATAATACTGCGCGTTTTCGATCTGGCGGGCGGCAAGGGAGAACTCGTAAGCGAATACAGAAAGCGGCTTGCCCGGGCGCTGAACTAACCCGCGTGGTGAGAAATGCGGGCTAGCCTCTTGGATGATGCTGTTGGTGAAGTTTCTTCAACCTCTCCTGGGCAACGTGGGTATAAATCTGCGTCGTCGACAGATCCGAATGCCCCAGAAGCATCTGGACCGAGCGAAGATCAGCGCCATGATTGAGCAGGTGCGTAGCAAAGGCGTGGCGCAGGGTGTGCGGTGAGAGGTGACCACTGATGTTCGCCACAAGGCCGTATCGCTTGATCATATGCCAGCAGGCCTGCCTCGTCATTGGCCCGGCCCGCCGGGTAACGAATAACGCGTCCGATTGCTTTCGGCCGAGAATTTCACCGCGGGCTCGAGAAATGTACTGATCCAGATAATGTATGGCGGTCTCGCCTAGCGGCACCAGCCGTTCCTTGCCGCCCTTTCCCATGACCCGGACCACCCCCGTAATGATGTCGACTTCCATGATCAGCAGATTGACAAGCTCCGACACGCGCAGGCCCGTGGCGTACAGCGTTTCCAGCATGGCACGGTCCCGCAGGCCCAGCGCTTGGCTAGTGTCCGGCGCCGCCAGCAGACCCTCGACCTCCCGTTCGGTCAGGGTGTGAGGCAGGGTCCGGCCCAGCTTGGGCGCCTCGACCTCTGCGGAGGGATCTATCGCGATCCTGTTTTCCCTCAGCTGGTACTGATAAAAACGCCTCAACGTCGAGACGCATCGTGCCACGCTGCGGGCACTGATGTTCTTGCGAAAGAGCGCATGGAGATAGGAGTGCAGGTGCTCCGGGCGGGCATGGATCAGGTCGACACCGGTTTTCGACAAGTGCCGCGCCAGCCCGCCTAGATCCCTGCGATACGCACTGAGCGTGTTTGCGCTCAGGCCGCGCTCGAGCCACAGGGCATCCAGAAAACGCTCGATGGTGTCCAGGTTTTCGGAGTTCAGTGCCAATCCGTACCCGTGTTCAACACGCCTATGACTCAGTTATCACCGTTTTCCAGACCCTGTCTACGCAACCACAGGTCCTGAATTTTTCTTTCGAGGGACATGGCCCTTGCGGGATCGGTGGTGACCTTGAGCAGATCGTCGTACATTTCCTGGGCGTCCTCGAGCATGCCGCCTTCAGCGAGGGCTTCAGCCGCATGATAGCGTGCGGTCTGCCCCCACATATCCAGATCGTCGCCGGCGTAGAAAGCGGAGCGGATAAAGGACTCGGCGGCGCGTTCATACTCCCCCATGTCTTTCAGCGATTCACCGATCCAGAAATGGATCTCCCGTTGCAGGTTTTCAGATCGAACACGCTCCAGTATCAACTGAAACAGTTCGAGGGCCTGTGCATGTTGATCCACGCTCTGAAGATCGAATACGAGCTGCAAGATGCGATCCGCCGTATCTTCCTGCAGACTTGCCTGCGGTCTGATCAACTCATAGAGCAGGGCCTTGCCTGCGGACAGCTCGCCCGCATAGATAGCCAGCCTCGCCCGTACGAGCTTCCATTCATCCGGGGACTGCCCGGCATAGGTCGTGGTCAGGTCGCGGGCCATGGCGGCGGCGAGGCCGAGATCGCGCTTCTGCACCGCGTAATTGACGATACGGTGCCTGACCGAGGGGGGGATCTGCTCAATTTTAGAGAATCGAGATGGATCTTTGTACAGACTGATCCCGACAAACTCCAGATCGGCGCCACGCAGGAGGTCGTAAAAATTTCCGTGGAGCATGTCCATCTGCTCAATATTCCGGGAACGCAGCGCCAGCAAGGCGTACATAGCGCGGGCATCGTACATGTTTCCCGACCTGAGTTCCGCGGCACGCCTGAGCCACGACTCGGTGTCGCCAACGAGGAGGTTTTGCCGGTTTCCGGCATCCGCGCCCAGTTCTTCATAGGCCTGCCAGAGATGCTCCGGCGTGAATTCTAGCGGGAATTCCCCATCCGCGCGCAGTGGTCGGGAAAACAATCTTTCCAGCGCCTTGACCCGCAACCCCATATTCCCGGCCAGGGCCGCCGCCTCGGCCTGCAGCGACCAGATGCGCTGCAACACGGTGGGCTGCTGATCGTCATTCTTGTTTACCTTCGCGTAGAGAGCCTCGGCCTGATTGATGACCTCACCAGGATCATCGATACCGGCGCGCAGCCGGGCCAGCCACATCAAGATCCGCGCCCCGTCCGTCTGAACCATTGAGAGTCGGGCGGCAGCTTGCTCGAATGCCCCGGATTTCAACAGTGTCAATCCGTACAGATAGGACCAGTCCTGGTCAGTCGGAGCATATTCTTTCTGGTAGCGCGCCATGGCGATGCGCGCATCGACTAGGAAATCATTAAGAAGGTAACTGCGTATCACCAGCCGGCGCCAGTGCGCCACCTGAAGAGAATCACCGCTGCCGCGCCATATCAGATCCCTGAGATATCTTCGGCTGGCGGTGCCGACCCCCGATTGCAGTAACGACTCTACCGCATGGGTGACGACACGGTGCTGGTAAATGAGAGGCAGTTCGGCAGGAATTCGATCCAGTCGGCCGGTAAGCGCGTCCCAGGCCTCCTGTTTACGGTAAATTGCAAAACGCAGCTGCTCGGCCCGCAACCAGTCTTCGATCTGCTCGACAGGCGGCTGCTCGCTGTCAAGGATGCGCAAGGCCAGCTGCGTGGCCCCGCTTTTATTGAGCCTCTCGATTCGGGCAAACAGGTTTTCGCTATCCGCCGCAGCGCACACCGACCAGGCGAAGAACAACAAACCCAGCCCAAAACGCGATG
>CAMYOI010000084.1 GCA_947259955.1 uncultured Gammaproteobacteria bacterium | reverse complement strand
TTTTAATCTTGCGACCGTACTCCCCAGGCGGTCAACTTATCGCGTTAGCTGCGCCACTAGGAGCCAAATTGCTCCCAACGGCTAGTTGACATCGTTTACAGCGTGGACTACCAGGGTATCTAATCCTGTTTGCTCCCCACGCTTTCGCACCTCAGCGTCAGTGTTAATCCAGGAGGCTGCCTTCGCCATTGGTGTTCCTCCGCATCTCTACGCATTTCACCGCTACATGCGGAATTCCGCATCCCTCTATTACACTCTAGCTAGACAGTATCGAATGCAGTTCCCAGGTTGAGCCCGGGGCTTTCACACCCGACTTATCTAGCCGCCTACGCGCGCTTTACGCCCAGTAATTCCGATTAACGCTTGCACCTTCCGTATTACCGCGGCTGCTGGCACGGAATTAGCCGGTGCTTCTTCTGTAGGTACCGTCAAGACCCAAAGGTATTAACCTCAGGCTTTTCTTCCCCACTGAAAGTGCTTTACAACCCTAGGGCCTTCTTCACACACGCGGCATGGCTGGATCAGGGTTTCCCCCATTGTCCAATATTCCCCACTGCTGCCTCCCGTAGGAGTCTGGGCCGTGTCTCAGTCCCAGTGTGACTGGTCATCCTCTCAGACCAGCTACGGATCGTCGCCTTGGTAAGCCTTTACCTTACCAACAAGCTAATCCGACGCAGGCTCATCCAAGAGCGTGAGGCCCCGAAAGGTCCCCCACTTTACCCCGTAGGGCGTATGCGGTATTAGCCCGGATTTCTCCGGGTTGTCCCCCACTCTTGGGTAGATTCCTACGTGTTACTCACCCGTTCGCCACTCTACTTGCTCCCGAAGGAGCTTTCGCGTTCGACTTGCATGTGTTAGGCCTGCCGCCAGCGTTCAATCTGAGCCAGGATCAAACTCTCCAGTTTATACTTCTATCCTGATAAAGCTCAGGACAAACTGGATGCTCATTTACCGTCGGATCAGGACAAGTCCTGCCTAGGGTGATCAGAGCGGATCTTTCTTGGAAACCTGAATCGATCAAAGCGCCCACACAAATTACTTGGTCCAAATTTTAAAAGAGCGTTCGGAAAACTGAGGCGGTATCAGGCCGTTCGAGTCAAAATCCCGCCTGCACCCCGGTCTCCGGAGGAGCGCATTATACGCGCCAAGTCTCCCCGGTCAATACAAATCTGGGGAACCGAGTATTATATACCTTTCAAGAAGAAAAACCATCGGTTTGTAGCGGAAAAAGCCGTGTCCTCCCGGAGAGGAATCAGCGGGTCATCAAACAGATCGGCCTGTTGGAAGCGGTTCGGGGCCCGGATTCTCAATCGTTGATGCCCAACCTGACCTTATATCAACTAGAATACGATGACGTTGCGCAACGCCTCGCTGTTTTTCACGGCCGAAATCGCCTCATTGATGTCATCCAGCGCATATCGAGCCGTGACGAGTTCGTCCAGTTTGAGCTTCTTCTGTTCATAGAGTGCTACAAGCTTCGGCACGTCAACGCTGATGCGTGCGGAACCCATCTTGCTGCCCATGAGAATCTGGCTGTTATCGGCAAAATCGAGCGCTTCAATCTCCGTCTTGATCCCCACCGCCGGCATGCCGACCACGACCGCCGTTCCGGATCGCCTCAGCAAGCCAACGCTGCTGGAGATTGCGGGTCCGCTCCCCACCGTCACGAACACATAGTCGGCGCCCCGCCCCTGGGTCAACGATCTAACCGTGTTTACTTCGTCCTCGCGTAATGGATTGAGGGTGTGCGTTGCGCCAAACTCGCGAGCCGCTTCCAGTTTGTTGTCGGCCAGGTCCACACCGATAATCGGAAAGGCGCCGGAAAGCGACGCGCCCTGCACGCTGTTCAGACCCACACCCCCGGTTCCGATCACGACCACACTGCTGCCCGCCGGAACCCTGGCGGTGTTTACCACGGCGCCGAGGCCGGTGATGACACCGCACGCTAGGAGTGAGGCGCTGTCGAGAGGCATCGCCTCGGGAATTCTGACGACCTGGGACTGGTCCACCAGCGCATACTCAGCGAATGCTGCGGTTCTAAAGCCATGTACCACGGGTGCTCCGTTCGCGTCCGACAGTGGGCTCTTCCGATCCAGGGGAAAAGTGCTTTCACACAAATTGAGCTGACCGCGGACGCAGTAGTAGCAGCGGCCGCAGGACCGGATCAGCGTCACTACGACGTGGTCACCTGGTTTTATCAGGGCGACATCCGGCCCCGTTTCTTCAACGACGCCGGACGCCTCGTGGCCGTATACCGCGGGCAGTTTACCTCCCCACGCACCCTCCATATAGTGAATATCGCTGTGACAAATGGCGCACGCCGCGAGTTTGACCTTTACTTCGCCGTTCCCAGGTGAATCGATTTCGAGGTTCTCGATGACCAGGGGTTTTCTAAATTCTCGACACACTGCCGCTTTCACTTACTCTCTCCCTTTTCGAATCGTTGGCCCAAGGCGCGCCTTGAGAACCCGTTCGCACAATCAACGAATCAAGGCAGTGCGTCGGTCAACTTATAATATTGATATGCGGCACGCAAATACCAGAGCCTCAGCCCAGCCAGTGGGAACTTTCGGGGCAAGCCGCGGCACACAACCGGGATCCTGTCTGCGCCGTCGTCATTCCGCGAGATCATTTCCGCAATCTGCTTGCCCACCCATGGCGCGGTATTAACGCCGTTCGCGTGGTAGCCGAATGCATAGTACACCGTCGGATCATCGATATCGCGGCCGATACTCGGCGTCAATTTTCGGGTTACGCATACCAGTCCCCGCCAGTAATGCGAAATCGGAACACGACGCCAGTGGGGAAACACTTCGCCCAGCCGACGCGTCATCCATGCCTTCATCCTTTCCCCATCTCGTGCCGTTCAATTGCGCGTGTTGCATATGGGATTGGGAGTGTTCCAGCGGTGGGCCGCCAGCTCTTCCCTGCTCAACGGCCGCGTGGTAACGATATTCGATATCGCAGGTAGCAGCCTCCGGTCGAATCCGTCATGCAGACCTTCACGAAGGTAGCCATTGGTGGCAAGCACGACCCTTTCAGCCTTAACCCGGCCGTCGCGCGCTGTTAAAACATGAACATTACCTTGCCGTTGCCAGGACTCCACCTCGCTGTGGGGATACAGGGCAGCGCCGTGTCGGCGGGCCGAATCCGCAAGTCCCCGGGCGAATTTCAATGGATGCAGTCCAAACCCGGCAGCCATATGAATGCCGCCACACTGTTCCGCGCACTCAAAGCCCAACTCGCCGAATTCCGCCCGGTCGAGTACGCGGGTTGGGATACCGAAATACCGCGTCAACTCGTCGGCGTACCGGACAAGGTCCCGCAGGCGCGACGGCCTGTGCGCCACTTCCAGATTGCCGTCTCCGACCAGGTCGCAGTCGATTCCCTCGCCGTTGCACAGGTCCCGGATCAGTTGCAGTCCGTCGAGTTGCGCCGCGAAAAAACGCCTGGTCTCATCGAGGCCGTAGCGCGAAACAAGATCTTCTACCCCCAGCTTGGAGGCAGGGATACAGCCGAAACCGCCGTTTCGACCGGACGCCCCCCAACCCATATGGCCGCTTTCCAGTACGCAGGTGTCGATATGATGGTCCCGGGCCAGATGCAGCGCGGTGGATAGCCCCGTATAACCACCGCCGATCACCGCCACATCGACATCTACCGAACCTTTCAGAGGGGTGGATGCTCCGTCCGGGCCGCCGGCCGTGTGTTCCCAGTAGCTCTGCACGGGCGTGTTGACGTAAAGCGATTCGTCATACAGTGTGTGCATGGGGACCTTTGCTATCGAGCTCCCCGGCTGACGGTCAGATGATATCCGGTTGCGCCCAGTTCATACCCGATTTGTTTGAATTTCGACAACAGTTCACGATGCGCGCCGACCGGCTCGAGCGGCAAATCGTCGCCATTGCCTGACAGCAGATACTTGGCGACGGACGTACCAAATACCGTACCGGGGCCAATACCGCGCCCGCTGTATCCGTAAATTGACAGCGCCCGCTCGCCAAATTTGACGATCCTGGGAAGATGGTCCGACGTCATGGCAATACGACCCGACCACGCGAATTCAAACTTGCTGTCGGAAATCGCTGGATACATTTCTTCGAGCCTGCGACGTGCCCAGGCGCAATGCACTTGACGGCCAAATCCGTCCAGAGAGCCGACTGACCCCAGTACAAAGCGGCACTCGGCATCGACTCGAAATGAAGACATCACTTTCATCGTATCCCAGGCACCCTGGCCTTCGGCAAGGATCGAGCCGACGATTTCATCATCGATCGGGGTCGTGGCAACCTGAAAGAAATTGACCGGTGTGTAGTCAGGCTGGGCGTCGTGCCTTAGCCCCTGGTGGTAGGCATTGGTGGCCAGCACCACCGCATCTGCTCGCACCGATCCGTTTTCCGTTGCCGCTACCCATTGACCATTTTTGCATACAATTTCCGTCACCGGACTCATTTCGAAAATACGGGCACCGGAGTCCATTGCCGCTTTGGCTAACCCGCGCACATAAGCCATCGGCTGTATCGTGCCGGCACGGTGGTCCCACAACGCGCCGCAGTATCTCGACGTACCGGTTTTAAGAGCTGTTTCATTCGAATCCAGGAGGTCGACGTTCCAGTCGCGGGCGCGGTATTGCCGCAGGCGTTCTCTAAGGTCTGCCAGACCACTTTCCGAGTGAGCGCAGTGTAGGGTTCCCGTTCGCGTGGCGCCGCAATCGATGCCGTGTTCTTCTATCAGCGAAAATACCTGCGTCGGCCCGAGTGCAAGGGTCTCATTCAGCCGCACGCCGGCGGCGGATCCCAGGATTCTCTCGATTCTATCCGGCTCCAGCCAGAGCCCCGCATTGACCAGGCCCACGTTACGGCCGGAGCCGCCGTAGCCCACCGTACGCGCTTCGAGAAGGCACACACCGGCGCCGGATTTTGCGAGCTGCAACGCGGCGCAGCAACCTGTGAATCCGCCGCCGACAACCAAAACATCCGCTGTGATATCGTCGAGCAGCGCGGACGCCCCGAATTCAACGCGGGCGGTATTCGCCCAGAGGTTGTCGCTATCTTTGTCCGAGCGCATGTTCCGGCGGCGTTAGCCGGACGCTATCTAAGCGTGACTTTCGCGAATCGCCGCTTGCCCACCTGGTAGACGTGACTGCTGTGGGCATCGATTTCCGCGCGACTATCTTTGACCGGTTCTCCGTCTATTTTCACCGCGCCCTGGGTGACCATGCGATGCGATTCTGACGTGCTGCTGGTCAGGCCGGCAAGCTTAAGCAAATTGGCCAGCGGCAGCTTGCCATCAACGGCATCGATGTCGAGTTCCGGCATATCATCCGGCATGGCGCCTTTCTGAAATCGCCGGATGAATTCTTCCTTTGCCCGTATTGCCGCTGAAGCGGAATGGAAACGTCCCACGATCTCCTCTGCAAGCAGGAACTTGATATCCCTTGGGTTCGTGCCTGCTTCCATGTTCTCCCTCATTCTGTAGATCTCGCTGTTTGTTCGAAAGCTCAGCAGATCAAAGTACCGCCACATCAGCTCGTCCGAAACCGACATCAGTTTTCCGAACATCTCGTTCGGCGGTTCGGTAATGCCGACATAGTTGTCCAGCGACTTCGACATCTTGTTGACTCCGTCCAGCCCTTCCAGCAGGGGCACCGTAACCACGACCTGCTGCGCCTGGCCGTACTGTTTTTGCAGTTCGCGGCCCACCAGAAGATTGAACTTCTGATCGGTGCCGCCTAGCTCAACGTCGGCTTTCAATGCCACCGAGTCATAACCCTGCGCCAGCGGGTAGAGCAGTTCGTGAATTGCTATCGGCTGATTGCTTTTATACCGCTTGCTGAAATCATCGCGTTCCAGCATACGCGCCACCGTGTATCTCGACGCCAGGCTGATCAGTCCGGCCGCGCCCAGTTCGTCCATCCATCGCGAGTTGAAGTCCACCGTCGTCCTGTCCGGATCCAGGATCTTGAAAATCTGATCTTTGTACGTGGCGGCATTCGCCTCAATCTGCTCGCGCGAGAGCGGCGGCCTGGTTGCGCTCTTGCCGGATGGATCTCCGATCATCCCGGTGAAATCGCCGATAAGGAATATCGCCTCGTGACCAAGTTCCTGAAAGTGCCGCATTTTATTGATCAGCACGGTATGCCCCAGATGCAGATCCGGGGCAGTGGGATCGAAACCCGCCTTGACGCGCAGCGGTCTACCCGCTGCCAGCCTGTTCGCAAGCTCTGAATTCGGTATGATCTCATCGGTGCCGCGTGCGACCATTTCCATCTGTTCTTCGGCGCTCTTATTCACGGTTCTCAAGGGTTTCCAATTGCCATCGACGCGTCATCACACGGCGCCGGGCTTGAATTCTATTGCAACGCATCAAATTCATCGATGTTTCTTTTGACTTTCTCAATAAAATCCGTAAATTACACACCATCGTTCAAGTCAGGTATTAAATTCAGCCTTGAGCCACGCCAATCAACTGTTCTCGCGGGATCTCAAGCACTTCGTCGATCCCGGATACGCCGTTCAGCCCCCGCCAAATCGCAGGAAAGTACTCACCGTACTGGCAGGAGTTGGGGCCGTCGCCGCCGTGATTTGGATCGGCTCGCTGGTGCTCAGCCTGTTTGTGGGGTCGCCGGATGTCGGCGACGCCTCCGGGCCGCTGGCGAAGTCCCGGACAGGCGAACCCGCGTCGAACCTGATTGCATCACAAAATCCCGGATCCGGAAAGCCATTGTCGCAATCAGCGGCCCAGGCGGTGCAAAGTCGCGGGAGCAAAAATAGTGATGATCCTGGAGCGGCAGATACCGCTGAGGACAGTAACAACGATATCCCGCTTCCTGACCAGCTTGAGCAAACGATCCGTTGGAGCAACTATGAGATAAAGCGTGGTGACTCCTTGTCCAGAATATTCAAAAGGCAAAACCTGAGTACCGTTGACGCGCTGCGGATCGCCGCACACCAAGGCGCCGGGGACATACGGATTCTGGTGCCCGGCCGGATGGTCCGCATAGGCCGAGACGAGGACAGCAAGCTGCGCGCGCTCAGCTTCGAGCTTCGCAATAACAAGAGCCTCAACATCGTACTGGAGACGGACGGCTCAATTAGGTTCGACAGCATCCAGGATGAACTGGACAAACATCCAAAGTCGGTTGATGTCGAAATCGAGAGTTCGCTGTTCAAGGCTGCCGCGGATGCGGGACTCAGCGACAAATTGATCCTCAAACTGGCGGGCATCTTCGGATGGGAAATCGATTTCGCGAAAGACCTGCAGAAGGGCGATCGCTTTTCCATCATTCACGAGGAGTTGATGGATGGAAGCATCCGCAAGGGCGAGGGAAATATTCTTGCGGCGCGATACGTCAGCCAGGATCGCGAGCTCTATGCATTCAGGCACGTCCTCAAGAGCGGCCGCGTCGAGTACTTCGATGCAGAGGGGCGAAATCTGCGCGGTTCCTTCCTGCGCACACCGATGAAAATCAGCCGTGTGACCTCGGGATTCTCGAAGAGCCGCCGGCATCCGATTTCGAAGGAGTGGAAAGAACACCAGGGGGTGGATTACGCTGCACCCAGGGGAACACCCGTGCTCGCCACCGCCAAAGGCAGCATCGGCTTCATCGGCACCAAGAACGGCTATGGCAAGACTGTCGTGCTTAAGCACGCCAACGGATACGGTACCCTGTACGGACACCTGTCCAGCCACAAGAGCAAAATCAAACCCGGCACTCCGGTAAAACAGGGACAGATCATCGGCTTTGTCGGGCAAACCGGTTCGGCTACCGCCCCCCACCTGCATTACGAATTCAGGGTAAACGGCGAACACGTGGACCCGCTGGGTTACGAACTTCCCCGGGCGGAACCCATCGCCGACAATCGGCGTGACGTGTTTCTGCGAAAAGCCCGGGAATTGAAGGCGGCAATGGTCAGCGACAGCACTATTCAGCTTGCCCGCAACGATGCGGGTTGATCCGAATTTTCAATTCAGTTCAATCGTATATTTGACTACCCGATCGTTTCCTGAATCGGATATCCAGAGGGTGTTTTCCTTTACCTCAACCCCTTCCGGGGTGGCGAGCCTGCCCGGCCCCTTCCCCGGGCTTCCCGTGCCCAGAACGAACAGAAGTGTTCCATCCGACGCGATAATCTTGACCGCGTGGTTGTTCTTGTCTGCCGCAATCAAGGTGCCATCGGCCATTACATCCTGATAACGAACTCCATTGAAGTCATAGGGGCTACCCTTCAGTTCACGCTTGACCTGCAGGTCCGGAGACAACAATAGCATCCGGTTATTACCGGAGTCCGACAGCCAGATGTCACCATCCGGCGTGACCTCGAGATCGTGAGGCGACGAAAGCCCGTCAAGTTCGGCAACCGGTTTGCCGTCTTCGTAGGCGACCACGTTGCCCGACCACGCGCCCGCGACATAGACACGGCCGTTGGGATGAGCAAGCACACCCTCGGGACCCCGGACACGCTCGCTTATTTCGGCTATCAGGCTGGCCGACGTGCCGTCCACGGCATACACAGTGACTCGGTTGTTGTGAGTATCGGCGACATACGCGCGGCCCTGTCGGTCGAAATCGATGTCGTGAGTGCCGGACTGGTGATCAGAGCCGAATTCACCGACCAGGGCCAGCGTGTCCGGATCCAGAATGGCAATTCTGTTGTTACCGACATCTGAAACAAAAAGAAATCTGGCATCTGGTGACAGCTTCAAATCGTGCGGATTCTCAAGCCCCGGTCCACTGGCGCCGACGAACTTAACCGTCGGTTCGTCGCCGCCAGTCGGAGCGACTGAGAAAAAGGCTAGTAAAGCGACGGCAATTCGGAGAATCATTGTTGTTTCCCTCAATTTCCTGGTATCAATCACGGAGATGTTCGAAATAGACCCGGATCACATATTGCACCACGGCGGCCGGGATGGTTTTATATCACCTTGATCATTCTGGCAAATGCACCTGATTGGTAATTCGTATCAGAAGTTGGGCTTGCAACGGTTGTCGGCCTATCTCGCCGCCGACCTGGCGGCCAATGGTATGACGCGGCTCGCGGCTGTTCTCCTTTTAGCGATATGCGCGGCCGGTCCGGTTGGATCCGACTCCATTTCCGATCCTGCCGGTGAGGTACTGGTGCAGTCCTTGCGCAATGGCGGTTACAACATATACTTCCGGCACGCCCAGACCGACTGGTCAAAACACGACCAGATCGACAATGCCGGCGACTGGACGAGTTGCGACCCCTCACGCATGCGCCAACTCGCGGATGAAGGCAGAGGCACCGCGAGCGCGATCGGAGATGCAATCCGCGCCCTCGGCATACCGGTGGGCCTGGTGCTGGCAAGCCCGTACTGCCGTACCGTCGAAACCGCGCGTCTCATGGATCTTGGCCCCGTCGAAACCACGACCGATATCATGAACCTGCGCGCCGCGGCCTTCTTCGGCGGACGCAGCGCAATTCTGCGCCGGGCGCGTATTCGCCTTGCCGATTCACCCCCAGCGGGGACGAACGTCGTCCTCGTCGGCCACGGCAACGTCGCTCGCGAAGCTACACCCATCTACCCCGACGAAGCCGAGGCCGCGCTGTTCCGGCCGGACGGCAACGGCGGGTTCGAATTAATCGGCCGGCTCGATGTTCATCAGTGGATGCTGCTGGCGGAGCAGCTCACACCCTGAGCAATGCGATGGCCAAAAAAAAGGGGGCAAAAGCCCCCTGTGATCTTGTTCCGGATTTTCCGCTAAGAGGAAAATGAAGACCCGCACCCGCACGTGGTAGTCGCGTTGGGGTTGTTGATGATAAATCTTGCCCCTTCCAGATCTTCTTTGTAGTCGATCTTCGACCCGACGAGATACTGGAAACTCATCGGATCCACCAGCAGCGTGACGCCGCCTTTCTCGATGGAAGTGTCGTCCGAATTCCGGTCTTCATCGAAGGTGAAGCCGTACTGGAATCCGGAGCATCCGCCGCCCTGCACATAGACACGCAGATTCAATGCGGGATTTTTTTCCTCGTCTATCAGGCTCTTGACCTTGGCCGCTGCACTATCGGTAAAATCAAGGGGCTGCGGGATCTCTACCGCTTGCTCGCTCATTGTCTACTCCACTTGGACATCTTCATTGCATTATTACTCCGACCCGGACTGCGGTCAATTAGTTCAACTATTTTCTAGCACCTTCTGTGTCGGTTCCGGGGCACTTTCGGCCGCGCTCCCGGCCGGGGCTTCCGACCTGCTGGTATCGCATACCAAGTTTCCGTTAATGGAGGCGCCCAGCTGCATTTCAACCCCTTTGTAATGAACGTCCCCGACAATGCGTGAATTGGGCTGAAGTTCGATGTGCGCTGTGGATTTTATGTTGCCCTTCACGGTACCGTTGACGATGACGTGGGGCACATCGATATTGCCCTCGATCTCGCTTAATTCACTCACCACCAGCGTACTGTTGGTTTCGTCCCTGGCGATGATATTACCTTTAACCTGGCCGTCCACGCGCAGACCGCCGGAAAATTCGACGTCCCCCTTGAACACGGTCTTCTTGCCGATGAGCGTGTCGATGGTGTCAACGGGTTTACTTACCGGCGCCGACGGGCTGGTCGGTTTCTTGTTTCCTAACATCTGGGTTATTCCTCCTTCGGGTAGAACTCTACAACTGTTGTCATCGACGAAGCGCACCGCCTGCCTTTCGTAGCTCCCCCGTTTTCATTCAGATCGCGCAAGTTGAAAAGTATAGCTCAGCTCGGATACCGCACCAAGACCGCCTGTTCGAATCGGCGCCCCGCCGCGATTGTTTGCCGTCTGTCTAAGTTGCCATCAGAGCCTATGAGGTCTGAGCGGCTGCAATCTCACCCCATGGATACCACCTTTCGTCGATCAGCGATTTGTTCTTATCGGCGGTCAGGTCAATGCGCACTTCCAGGGGAACAAACGCATCCGGCAGATCAAAGGTACCGGTGAGGCTCTGAAAATACTTGAAACTCACCTGCAGTTTTTCCTGCCCGTCTTCCGGATGCTCGATGATCCTGGATTCGCCGTTGCTATCTCCCTTGATGGATATCCTTATCGTGCCGGTGAGCTCCTTTCCCTGCTGCAGGGTCTGGATCAGCACCAGCTTGTACTTGAACGTTCCGGCCTGGTCCGTCGGCACTACGGTGATATCCTGAACCCGAACGCCCTGCTTGCCTTCCTGTGGAGAAATGATACTCCGGTAGACCTTCAATTCACTTGTCAGCTCCGCCAACTGATTATTCGACTGCTCCAGCTCGGAGCGTAGCTGGGCGTAGGCGGAATCGTCTATACTGAGTTGCCGCTTCAATTCAACGAAAGATTCCTGTATCCGCACATAACGCTGGTTCAGGAACTCGTGCCTGTCATTGAGTTCGATCAGCTCGGTTCTTACCCGCTCCAGCTCTGCGCTTTTCTGCCGAGTCCCGTATTGATATGCGCCGGCGACCGCGGCAACGAACAGAAATACGGGAATGATGACCCGCAGCGACCGCGAGACCGATGACATCTTCGGCTTTATGACGATAGTGTCGGTCTTGTTGCGGAGCATTTCAGGGCAACAACGCCGGAGCCATCAGACCCAGGGTCTCATCGAGGCCCATCATTATATTCATGTTCTGCACCGCCTGACCTGCGGCTCCCTTGACCAGGTTGTCGGTGACGGACAACACAACAATCCGTTTTCCCCCGTTCGGTCGATGCACGGCCAGCCTGCAGGTGTTGCTTCCCCTTACCGAGCGCGTTTCGGGATGGCTGCCCGCAGGCATGACATCTATAAACGGTTCCTCGGCGTAGTATCGCTCTAACACCTCTTGAGGCGAATCGGCATCATTCTCGAGGTTCGCATAGATCGTTGCGTGGATACCCCGGATCATCGGGGTCAGATGAGGAACGAACGTAAGGGACACCGGTTTCTGAGCAATCAGTGACAGCGTCTGGTGAATTTCGGGCTGATGTCGGTGTCCATCGACGCCGTAGGCTTTCATGGACTCCGACGCCTCGGCAAGCAGGGTTCCCACGCTGGCCTTTCTGCCGGCGCCGCTTACCCCGGATTTGGCGTCGGCAACGAGGTCATCGGTGGCAATGAGCCCCTCCGCCAGCAGGGGAAGCAGACCCAGTGAAATGGTGGTCGGGTAACATCCCGGGTTGGCGACGATCCGCGCGTCCCTGATCCGGGCACGATTGAGCTCCGGCAGCCCGTACACCGCCGCATCCAGCAAATCCGGGCATTCATGCGCCATGCCGTACCATCTTTCCCACACCTCCGGATCTTTGAGTCTGAAATCCGCCGCGACGTCGATCAAACGTACTCCGGAATCCAGCAGCCGGCGCGCATGGGACATGGCAACCCCATTCGGGGCTGCCGAGAACACGACATCGCAGCCGTCGAGTCCCGCCTCGTCCGGCGCCACGAATGGTATGTCGAGGTGCCCACGCAAACTGGGAAACACGTCGCTGACCGGGGTCCCGGCCTCGCCGCGCGAGGTAATGACCTCCACGCTTGCCTGCGGGTGGGTCGCGAGGATGCGCAGCAGCTCGACGCCGGTATAGCCGGTGCCGCCGATGATGCCAACTTTAATCACTCGTACGTCCTTTGATCGTCGATGACCTTGCCATCGTTGGGAAGCGAGCCTGAATCCACGAATTCCACCGCTCCCCGGAGCTTGCAGACCTCGCGGATGCTCTTGGAAATCGCACCCGCAAGATCGTCTCCACGCGTGGCTGACTCGCAATGCAAAGTCATGATATCGTTCCTGCCGTCATTCTGCACGACCAGACGGGCCCGGTCGATTTCCGGATGGCGTTTGACGACCGCGTTGACCTGCGACGGGTGAACGAACATGCCCTTGACCTTGGCTGTCTGGTCCGCCCTGCCCATCCAACCCTTGATCCGAAGATTGGTCCGTCCGCATGGACTTCGGCCGGTCATTACCGCCGACAGATCGCCCGTTCCAAATCGAATCAGAGGGTATGCTTCGTTGAATGTCGTCACGACAACCTCTCCGACTTCTCCCGCCTTAACGGGCTCACCCGTTCCCGGTCTGACGATTTCCAGGATAATACCTTCATCGACGATCAATCCCTCCTGGGCCTCTGACTCGTAGGCAATCAGGCCGACATCGGCGGTGGCGTAACACTGCCGCACCGAGATACCCATGCCGTTGATGGTGGCTCTCAGGCTGGCAGGCAGCGCTTCGCCTGAAACCAGCGCTTTCTTGATGCTGGACGCATCGTGTCCCAGTTCCTGGGCTTTTTCGACGATGATTCTGAGAAATGACGGTGTACCGACATAGCCATTGGGTCTCAAGTCGGCGATGGTTTGGGCCTGCAGTTCCGTCTGCCCGACCCCGGCGGGGAACACGGTGCAGCCGATGGCGAACGCGCCGCTCTCCAGCATCGCCCCGGCGGGTGTGAAGTGATAGGAAAACGTGTTGTGCACCAGATCCCCCGCCCGGAAGCCCGCTGCATACAGGGCCCGCGCCATGCGCCAGTAGTCCTTCGTGTGAGCTTCGGGTTCGTAGATTGGGCCCGGGGAACCGAAGATCCTCATCATCCCCGAAGCCTTCTCCGCAGCGAATCCGCCGAACGGTCGCCGTGCGATCTGTCGCTCCAGGAGTTCGGACTTGCGCAGCACGGGAACCCCGGCCAGCGCATCGCGGTCCGTGATCCCGGCCGGATCGATGCCGTCGAGCATTAGACCCACGGATTCCGCGCGCTCTTTGGCGCGTGCCAGGAATACGGGCAGTTTTTGTTAGACCCACGGATTCCGCGCGCTCTTTGGCGCGCGCCAGGAATGCGGGCAGTTTCTGGAAAACATCTCGATGCCGTGATTCCGTATCACGGATCTCCAGATCGTCGAAATATCGGGTGTCGTTCATAATCACATTCCAGGTGGGAGCCGCGCCGACGCGGCGATTTATCGCGGCGGGGGCGCCGCTCCTACGATATAGTCCCCAGGTTAACCCCGCCGTATATTAACAATTCGGCCCGCGGCAGGTCACGCGAGCCACCTCTTGCGCCGGCGATAGTGCTTCACGTCGCGAAAACTCTTTCGCTCATCGCCGCTCATCCCCAAATAGAATTCCTTGACGTCCTCGTTGTCGAGCAGCGCGCCGGCGTCGCCATCCATGACGACGCGGCCGTTTTCTAGAATGTAGCCGTACTTGGAATACTTCAACGCCATGTTGGTGTTCTGCTCGGCGAGCAGGAACGTGACCTTCTCGTTCTCGTTGAGCCGCTTGACGATATCGAATATCTCCTCCACGAGCTGCGGCGCGAGCCCCATGGAAGGTTCGTCGAGCAGTATCAGGGACGGGCGCGCCATCAGGGCCCGGCCCACCGCGATCATCTGCTGCTCGCCGCCGGAGGTGTAGCCGGCCTGGGATTTCTGGCGTTCCTTCAACCTTGGAAAATAGCTGTATACGAGTTCGAGGTCCTTGTTGATGGCGCCCCGGCCATCCCGGCGGGTGTAGGCGCCGGTCAGCAGATTCTCCTCCACGGTAAGGTGCTCGAAACAATGGCGGCCCTCCATGACCTGCACCACCCCGCGGTTTACCAGCTCGTTCGGAGAAAGGCCGTGCACGCTTTCACCGCGGTAGATGATAGAGCCCTTGGTAACGACCCCACGCTCGGCACCCAGTAGATTGGATATCGACTTGAGGGTGGTCGATTTCCCCGCGCCGTTGGCGCCGAGGAGGGCAACCACGCCCCCCTCGGGCACTTCCAGTGAAACCCCCTTCAGCACCAATATCACGTGGTCATAGATGACCTCGATATTGTTGATGCCGAGCAGGGCGCCGTTTCCGGCATTTGTTTTACTTTCCGCCAACCGCTTTTACCGGTTATCTCTCAGGGAAATCGCGGGTTAGCAGTCACGCGGCGTGATGTTGTTCTCCGCCGCGTATGCGCTCGAATCTTCCTCGATGAGCGGATCCACGATGTCATTCATGGTATCGTAGAAGTCGGTCACCATAGTCCACTTCTTCGCACTCGCATCCCACTGCTGGATAGCGACTTTTCTCGGGCCCGCGTGATTTTCACATGTTATCTTCACCGGAATGGTGAATCCCGGCAGGCCCAGTTCGGTCAGCCGTGCCTCCGTTAGATCGAGCGCCTCCATGCCGTCGCGAACCATGGCCGGCGTGATTTCCATAGTGTTGTGGATCTTCATCGCGTTGCGAATGGCCTCGGTGGCATAGACGGCTGCGATCAGGCCGCGGTTGTACAGCACCTCACCGATCCGGTCGCGCTCACCCAGCGCCTTGCCCGTGTCGTAGACATGTTTCTTGATTTCGTCGTGAACCGGGAAGTTGTCGCCAGGTGCGTGGAACGCGCCTGAAAGGTAGCCATCGGCGCCGTCACCCGCGGGCAATACGTCGTTCTCGGAACCGGACCACCACACGCCCAGAAAATGATCCATAGGATAGCGTATCGATGAGGCTTCCTTGATCGCCACCTGATTCATTACACCCCATCCCCACATCATCACCCAGTCGGGCTTTTCCTTGCGGATCTGCAGCCAGGTCGCTTTCTGCTCCTGACCGGGGTGATCCACCGCCAGCAGCATCAGTTCGAATCCGAACTTTTCCGCTCCCTTCTCCAGGGTGCGGATGGGCTCCTTGCCATAGGCCGAGTTGTGATAGACCAGCGCAATCTTCTTGCCCTTGAGGTTCTCCATGCCTCCTTCACGTTCGCCGATGTACTTCATGAACACCGCCGCCTGATCCCAGTACGTTGCGGGAAAGTTGAAAATCCACTCGAATACTTTGCCGTTAGCGGCCGAGGTCCGGCCGTAACCCATGGAATGGACGGGGATCTCGTCGACCGAAGCCTTGGGGATGAGCTGGTAGGTGATGCCGGTCGACAGCGGTTGAAACACCAGCGCCCTCGAGGGTTCGGTGTTCTTTACCTTCTCGTAGCATTCCACGCCCTGCTTGGTGTTGTATGCGGTTTCGCACTGGGCCAGCTTGATCTGCACCCCTTCGATCCCGCCGTCCCGCGCGTTCAACATCATCAGATAGTCGTGGTAGCCGTTGGCAAACGGTATCCCATTGGGTGCATACGGACCCGTGCGATAGTCCAGCGACGGCATGACAAGCTCGTAAGCACTTACCGTCGAAACGGCCAATACCGATGCGAGCGCACCCGCTGCCAGGGTACCTGCGGTTTTTCGAAACATAATTCTCAACCTCCTAACGTAGTTAAAATTCGCCTGCTCACTACCAACTCCCGAATGTTGCCTAATGCGGGAACGGCCACAAGCGCAGCTTCTCCTTCCCGATCTGCCACAGCCGCGCGAATCCGTGCGGCTCGACAATCAGAAACAAAATAATGAGCACCCCCATCAAGGTGATCTCGACGTGCTTGGCGGTGACGACCGCAAGTTGAAGACCGTCGACCATGAAATTCTTCAACAGGATCGGCATCAAGGTCATGAACGCGGCGCCCATGAACGAGCCGAGAATGCTCCCCAGCCCTCCGATGATCACCATGAAAAGCACCAAAAAGGATTGCTCGATGCCGAAAGCCTCGATGGGCTCCGCGGCGCCGAGCCAGACGGCGAAATACAGCGAACCGGCCATACCGACGTAGAAGGAACTCACGGCGAATGCCGTCAGTTTGGCTATGAGAGGCCGTATCCCGATCAATTCCGCGGCGATATCCATATCCCTGATCGCCATCCATGATCGGCCGACGCGGCCGCGGACCAGATTCTTGGCCGTCAGCGCGGCAATCGCAATGAATATGAGGCAAAACAGATACTTGTGCGCCGGATCAGCGCGAGGGCCCGTAATCAGCACCCCGAACAGTTCACGCGGCGGCATGCTGATCTGGCCGGTCGGGCTGTAGTTGAGGAACCAGCCGACCTTGTTGAACATCCAGACCAGGAAGAACTGCGCCGCCAGCGTCGCCACCGCCAAGTAAAATCCCTTGATTCGCAGGCTGGGGGTGCCGAATACCACGCCAACCGCTGCCGTAATCGCTCCGGACAACAGCACGACGATAATGAAATTGAGTTCCGGAAATGCGGTGGTCAGCTTGAACGTGGCAAACGCACCAACCGCCATGAATCCGCCGGTACCCAGCGACACCTGACCGCAGTACCCGGTAAGCAGGTTGAGACCAATGGCGGCGAGTGCGTAGATCAGGAACGGCAGCAGGATCGCGTTGGCCCAGTAGTCTTCTATGAAGAAAGGTACCCCCACAACGGCAACAATTAGAACACCAATGACGAACCAGCGGTCCTGGGCGATGGGAAACAGCGCCTGGTCGCTGGCGTAGCTGGTCTTGAATTGTCCGGCTTCTCTGTAAAACATCGTCTCAGTCCGTTTGTGGTGTCGTATTGTAGGAGGCGCGCCTCGCGCCGATTGATCGCGGCGGGGGCGCCGCTCCTACAAACCCTGACACGTCATGAATGTCCTTGTAGGAGGCGCGCCTCGCGCCGATTGATCGCGGCGGGGGCGCCGCTCCTACAAACCCTAATACGTCATGAATGTCCTTGTGGGAGGCGCGCCTCGCGCCGATTGATCGCGGCGAGGGCGCCGCTCCTACAAACGCTTTTCGGATCAATGTGCAGCTCGTGTTCCTCATTAGTTCAAACGCGCTCAATGATCCGCTCACCGAACAAGCCTTGCGGCCGGAACAGCAGGAACACCAGCGCAAGCATATAGGCAAACCAGTTTTCGATGGCCCCGCCCACCAGGGGCCCGAAGTAGACCTCCGCTAATTTCTCACCCACACCGATGATCAGCCCGCCCACGATGGCGCCGGGAATCGAGGTGAATCCGCCCAGAATCAGCACCGGCAGTGCCTTGAGCGCGATCAGCGACAGGGAAAACTGGACGCCGGACTTGCTGCCCCACATGATGCCGGCAACCAGCGCGACGATGCCGGATACGGACCATACGATGACCCAGATCGTACGCAGAGAGATCCCCACGCTCAGGGCCGCTTGATGATCGTCGGCGACCGCTCGCAGGGCCCGGCCGATCCGGGTTTTCTGAAAGAAAATTGCCAGCACGATGACCAGTACCGCGGCGGTTGCGGCGGCGACCATCTCCAGTTTTTCGACGTACAGGTTGTAATTGTCCAGCAGCCAGTCCGAAGCGCCCTGGGGGATTCCGATGTCCAGCGGCTTCACGTCGGAACCGAAAAGAATATCGCCTAATCCTTCCAGGACATAGGCGAGGCCCAGGGTCGCCATGAAAAGTATGATCGGTTCCTGCTTTACCAGATGCTGAAGCACGAGCCGTTCGATCAGCCAGGCCACGACTATCATTACGTAGACAGTCAAGCCGATGGCAATCCAGACCGGAAAAGTGATGCCGAACCACCGGTCCACCCAGCCGCCCGGCGCCATGAAATCATAGAGCGCAAGCGCCGCGAACAGACACAATACTCCCTGTGCGAAATTGAATACGCCGGATGCCTTGAAGATCAGGACGAAACCGAGCGCAACCAGCGCGTACATGACACCGGCCATAAGACCGCTGATCACCGTTTCTAAGAAGAAAAGCAGTTCAGGATTCATGACTCAGGGAAAACCTTTCGGCCGAAGTCATTGCGAGCAGTGAATCGACGCGGCAATCCAGGTTTCTTTGATTTGCTTCTATACTGGATTGCTTCGCTGCGCTCGCAATGACGCCGCACGGCACCAGCCGGCGATTCACTGTGTAAGAATCCAGATCGACTAGGAGCCTGTCCGGGTATTCTGCCCGTAACGAGAAAGTGGCAGTGGGAGAATAGTTTTTCGAAAGTTCGAGGAGAATGGCGAGCTATTTGACGAGCAGTTTCGGAAAAATGGGCCGCTCTGCCGCTTTCGCAGTAGGCGCATGAGTACTCGGACAGGCTCCTAGGCATCGTGGGCCACCCCAAGGTAAGCATCGACGACAGCCTGGTTAGACCTCACCTCTTCGGGGGTGCCGTCCGCTATCTTCTTGCCATAGTCCAACACCACCACCCGATCGGAGATGTCCATCACCATATCGTGTTCGATGAGCGCGATGGTGGTGCCGAATTGTTCATTCACGTCGAGGACGAAGCGGCACATGTCTTCTTTCTCTTCCAGGTTCATCCCGGCCATGGGCTCGTCAAGCAGGAGCAGTTCCGGCTCCGCCGCCAGCGCCCTGCCCAGCTCGACCCGTTTCTGCATGCCGTAAGGCAAACGGCCCACGTGGGTCTTGCGAATGGCCTGGATTTCGAGAAAATCAATGATATTCTCGACGAACTCACGGTGCTCGATTTCCTCTCTTTTGGCGGGACCGATATGCAAGGCCTGCAACAGCAGGTTTTTTCTCATCTTGGTGTTCCGGCCCGTCATGATGTTGTCCAGCGTGGACATGCCCTTGAAAAGGGCGATGTTCTGAAATGTTCGGGAAATACCATTCGCCGCCGCGATGTGCGGGCGCATTTGTTTTCGGGTCTCACCCTTGTAGGTAATTTCGCCTTCTTGGGGATGATAAAAACCATTGATCACATTGAGCATGGAGCTCTTGCCGGCGCCATTGGGCCCAATGATGGCCCGCACCTCTCCCCGGTGAATATCGAAGCTCACATTTTCGATCGCTCTTACGCCACCGAAAGACAAGCCAATGTTGCTGACCTGCAGCATCTGCTCGTTGGGATCTGAGCGCGCTTCCATCAACTCGCTTTCTTGTACTCGATGGGCGCGATCTCCACATCCCTTATTTCGAGATCACCGGAAATAGCTCCCTTTCTGCCATCCTCGAACGTGACCTCCGTTTCCACGTAGCAGTTCTTCTTGCCGCCGTAAAGTGCATCCACCAATACGCCGTATCTTTCCGCCACAAACCCGCGCCGCACCTTTCGCGTGCGCGTCAACTCGCCGTCATCCGCATCGAGCGCCTTGTGCAAGACCAGGAAGCGCCGGACCTGGGAGGCGGCCATTCTTGGATCCTCGGCGAGCTCGCTGTTGACCTTCCGCACGCTATCCTCGATCAACGCATAGACTTCGGGTCGCGCCGCCAACTCCTGGTAACTCGCATAGGAGACATCGTTTCGTTCCGCCCAGCTCCCTACCGCCTCCAGGTCTATATTGATGAATGCGGCGCAGAAATCCCGCTGATCTCCGTAAACCACCACCTCCTTGATATGGGGGAAGAACTTCAGTTTGTTTTCGATGTATTTGGGTGCGAACAACGAGCCATCATTGAGCTTGCCCACGTCCTTGGCGCGATCGATGATCTTGAGGTGCCCCCTGTCATCGAAGAATCCAGCGTCGCCCGTATGCACCCAGCCGTCCTCCGTTTTGGTCTCTCGCGTCGACTCCTCGTTCTTGAAATAGCACTCGAACACACCCGGACTGCGATACATCACCTCGCCGCTGTCCGTAATCCTGATTTCCACGCCCGGCGCGGGTTTTCCCACGGTATCGGGGTACACCTCGCCATCGGGCTGCAGGGTGATATTGACCGATGCCTCGGTCTGGCCATAGAGCTGCTTGATATTGATTCCGAGGGAGCGGTAGAAGTCGAAGATATCCGGCCCGATGGCCTCTCCCGCCGTGTATGCCAATCGGATCCGGCTCATGCCCAACGTGTTCTTCAAGGGGCCGTATACCAGCAATTCGCCCAGTGCGTAGAGCAGCTTGTCGCCGAAGGAAACCGATTCACCGGAGAGAATGGCCGGTCCCGCCCGGCGCGCGACATTCATGAAGAACTCGAACAGCGACTGCTTGAGCCCGGCCGCATCCTCCATGCGGATCATGACGGTGGTCAGCAGATTTTCGAATATTGGCGGCGGCGCAAAAAAATAGGTTGGACCGATCTCGCGCAGATCCTCCATGACGGTCGCGGCGCTCTCCGGACAGCTCACGCAAAAGCCGGACACATATGATTGCGCGTAAGAGAAAATGTGGTCGCCCACCCAAGCCATCGGCAGATACGCGAGCACTTCCTCGTTTTGGGTCAGGTTGTCGAACTCGATGCCGTTGCGTGCCGTGATGAGCACGTTGTCATGCGTCAACACTACGCCTTTCGGCGTTCCCGTCGTACCCGAGGTGTAAAGGAAGATCGCGACATCACTGCCCTTGCCCTGGGCGACCTGCTCCTCGAAAAAACCGGGGTGTTGTTCGTCATACTCACGCCCCTCTGCCTGAACGCGGGCAAAATCTGTGAGGTGGTCGTGGTCGTAGTTGCGCATCCCCCGTTCGTCATCATAAAAAATCTGGGACAGTGACGGCAGACGATCCTGAGCTTCAAGGATCTTGTCGACCTGTTCCTGATCTTCCGCCAGGACGAACCGGACCTCGGCGTGGTCCAGCACGTACTGGATCTCGTTAGCCGCCGCATCCTGGTACGTTGGCACCGGAATCCCGCCAAGACTCTGGGCTGCGGCCATGCTCCAGTAGAGTCGGGGTCGGTTGCCGCCGATGATGCCGAGTTTGTCGCCCCGTTTGAAACCCCGTGCCGCCAGACCACAGGCCAGCGCCCTGATTTCATCAGCAACCTGCTTCCAGGTCCAGGTCTGCCAGATGCCATACTCTTTCTCTCGTATGGCTGAGCGATCTCCTAGACGCCGGGCGTTTTCAAGCAACAGCTTGGGAAATGTATCCAACTCTTATGACCCGCCTTTGGTATTGGTGCCAGGGCTTGTTCAGCTTCATTGCCCTTGTTATCTGGTCCGTACTATAAATACTTGCGGCAGGGTTGACAACGAAACACGGCAAGTTCTTCCCGTTCCTGCCCCAACTTGACCCATATTGATGGGATTTGCACTAGAGCGCCGCTCTGATCCGGGCCGCCGTGGCCTTAATCTGGTCCGAGTCGCCTGATACGAGACCCCAGTTTAGCTTGAGTTCATCACCGGCGACCCTGGGCAAAACATGCATGTGAAAGTGGTCCACCGATTGCGCCGCTCCGGAACCATTGCACTGTACGAGATTGATCCCGTCCGGCGCCAGGCTTGTATCCAATGCACCTGCGATACGTTTGGCGGTTATCACGACCGCGGATATGGCCTCGTCGGGGATTGCATGAACATCAACCCAGTGCTCCCGGGGTATTACCAGCGCGTGGCCTCGATTGGCTGGATTGATATCCATGAAGCAAATGGTGCAGTCATCCTCGAACAACTTGATGCTCGGAATTTCTCCGGAAGCGATCTTGCAGAAAATACAGTTGCCGTCGGTAATCATTTCATTCTCCGGTAATTGATCCAATCGATACTATGGGTAGAGATGGAATTCCGTGGAATTCTGCAGCCACGCTTGCTCATCACTCGCAAGCAAAGCCTCCATATCGGAAACCGTCGCCGCCGCATCGTCGACCCACTTGCGCAGAAACGGGCCGCCGTTGATGACGTCGATAGGCAATCGTCCGGTTTCGTATTCGTAGGGAAAATCACGCCAGATCTCAAAGTCCGCACGAATCGATCGCAATGCCTTCAGAAACAGTATCACCAGCCTGTAAGGCCGAAACTGATTGTGATCATATTTCGCATGATCTGCATGAATATGGATTCCGGCGCACCTCTTTCCGGCGTACTTGTGGAAAGTGGGCTCGAAATAACAGGCACGCAGGTGGCAGCCGTGCATCCAGGCCGGCGCGAGCGAGCGCATCGTTCGGATGATCTCCTCTACGGGTAATCCGGGGGCACCGACACATTCTAGCGGTCGCGTCGTACCCCTTCCCTCCGACAAGGTCGTACCCTCGAGCAGGACGGTGCCGCTGTATACACGCGCCGCATTCAGTGTCGCAAGATTGGGACTCGGGTTTATCCACGGCTGGGTTGGCGGCCATCCGCATCCGGGAGCCGCGCGCGGATCGTAATTCTGCATCATTACGACATTGAGATCGGCATTCAGACCGTTGTGTTCACAGTACCACTTTGCCATTTCTCCCAGGGTCAAACCATGCCGCATGGGCACCGGAGCAACCCCCACGAAACTCTCGTGGCCCGACCGCAAGGTCAGGCCGTCCACCGGCCGGCCCGCGGGATTCGGTCGATCCAGGATCCAAATCGATTTACCGGCTTTGGTGCAATCCTCGATTAGGTAGATCAGGGTTGCTAGATAGGTATATATGCGGCAACCCACGTCCTGAAGATCCACCAACAGAACGTCGAACTGCCCCAGCATGTCCCGGGTCGGGCGCCGAACGTCGCCATACAGACTATATACAGGGATGCCGTAGACCGGGTCGACCTCGTCCGCGCTTTCCACCATATTGTCCTGCTTGTCTCCACGCATACCGTGCTGCGGGCCAAGCAATGCGGTGATACGGATCGAGGTATCCATCAGCGCATCAACGGTGTAACCCAGATCGCGCGTAACGGACGCGGGGTGTCCCAGGAGAGCGACGCGACTGCCGGCAAGAACGTGACGCAGGTTGCGGTCCGTCAAAAGGCGGTCTATGCCGAATCCGAAACACCTACCAGTTTTCGTCATACCCCAAGGTATCTAGTCTTTAGGGACGGGTCCACCCTGAGCTGATCGGAACCGCCGTTCCAGACGATCCTGCCTTTTTCGATTATGTAATGATGATCCGCAAGCTGGATCAGCGCCTCGAGATTCTTGTCGATGACCAGAATGGACTGGCCTTCGTCCTTCAAATTGCCTAGTCTCGACCAGATCTCCTCGCGTACAAGCGGTGCCAGTCCCTCGGTGGCCTCGTCCAGGATCAGAAGCCTGGGGTTGATCATCAGCGCACGGCCGATAGCCAGCATCTGCTGCTCTCCCCCCGACAGCTGGCTGCCCGGGTTGTCCAGCCTCTGCTTGAGGCCTGGAAAGAACTCCAACACCTTTTCCAGGATCCAGGGGTTATCACTGCCCGCGATGTTTGCCGCCGTGGCAATCAGGTTTTCACGCACGCTGAGATTCGGGAACACCTGCCTGCCTTCAGGCACGAGCCCGATACCCGCGGTGGCAATTTTGAACGACGGCAAACCGCTTATCCGCTGATGGTTGAACCAGATCTCGCCCGTGCGCACGGGAATAATGCCCATAATCGAGTTGACAGTGGTCGTCTTGCCCATCCCGTTGCGTCCGATAAGCGTCACGACCTGCCCCTGTTCGATACTCAGGGTTACCCCGAAAAGCGCCTGACTTTCGGCATAGAATGTTTCGATTTTTCTAACTTCCAGCACGATCCCAGTATTGTTGAGTTTACGACTCCCCGAGATAAGCCTGCTGCACTTCCGGATTGGCGCGGATCTCGTCTTTGCCGCCGGTCGCAATGATCTTTCCGTACACCAGCACCGAGATCTGATCCGCGAGCGAGAATACCGCGTCCATGTCGTGTTCGATGAGCAGTATGGTCTTGTGTTTTTTGATCTCGTTCAGCACCGCCACGAGTTCCATGGATTCTTCCTGGCCCATGCCCGCCATGGGCTCATCCAGCAGCAGCAGCCGCGGCTCCATGGCTATGGCCATCGCGATTTCGAGCTGCCTGTGCTCGCCGTGAGACACCTCTTTCGCCACCCGGTTCGCGCGGTTGGAAATGCCAACCGCATCGAGGGCCAGCATGGCTTCGCCGATCAGCTCCCGGTCGTTCGCCGCGGCACGCCAGAACCTGAATGAATGCCCCTTGCGGCTCTGCACCGCCATGGACACGTTCTCCAGCAGGGTCATGGGCAGCATGACGCTGGTGATCTGGAACGAGCGTGCCAGTCCTTTGCGCGCCCGCTGGGCGGGCCGCATAAAAGTGATATCTCTGCCCATGAATCGTATCTGTCCGGCATCAGGCATCAACTCCCCCGCAACCTGAGAGACCAGTGTCGTCTTGCCCGCGCCGTTGGGTCCGATGATGGCGTGGATTTCGTTCTCCTTGACGTGCAGATTAACGTTGTCTACCGCTTTGATCCCGCCGAACTGCTTCTCCAGATTGAAGATATCGAGCATGGGCTAAGGTCTTTTTTTACGGGTCAGCAGTCCGTGGATACCGCCCCGGCCGAACAGCACCACGGCGATCAGCGTTACCCCGAAGATCAGGTGCCACAGTTCATGCGGCAGCTTCGCACCGAGTCCGAGACCATTGATAAAGGTAATGATCTGAGGCAACCAGACCTCCAACAGGATGAATACCCCGGCCCCGACGACGGGTCCAAACAGAACGCCGGTGCCGCCAAGGATTACCATGAAAATGAGCTCGCCCGAGCGGGTCCAGTCCATCATCTCCGGGCTGATGAAACTGGTGAAGTTGCCCAGGAACAAGCCTGCAATCCCGCACAGGATGCCGGAGATGACGTAACAGACGAGTCGGTATCGATAGGTCTCGAATCCGAGGGATTGCATCCTGCGTTCGTTGAATTTGCTGCCCAGTATCACGCGCCCGAAGCGGGCGTGTACCAAGCGGTGCACGAAGAACAGGCTGAGTAACAACACGCCGAAAATGGTGTAATACAGCGCGATGTTGTCCTCCAGGTCGAGCCAACTGCCGAACTCGCTGCGCAGTTCGATGACCAGCCCGTCATCACCGCCGTACTCCTCCAGGCTGACGAAGGTGAAATACACCATCTGCGCGAACGCCAGGGTGATCATGATGAAATAGACGCCCTTGGTGCGCAGGCTGATGGCACCGGTGACCAGTGCGAATACCCCGCAGGCGACGATCGCAAGTGCCAGGTGGATCCATCCGTTGTAGATCTCGTAGTAGACCGGAATACCCACGCAATAGGCGCCGATTCCGAGAAAAGCGGCATGGCCCAGGCTGATCATGCCGCCGTATCCAATCAACATGTTCAGGCTCAGTGCAGCAATGGCCAGGATCATGATGCGGCTGAATATGTCCAGATAAAAAATCTGTCCCGAAAACTGGACAAATACCGGCATCAGCGCGAACACCACGATTACGCCGGTGTAGACGATACCGCTCAGCGTTCTGGGCAGATAGCTGTTCATCCGGGACGTGTATCAGGCCGCACCAGCGGGCGGGAACAAACCCTGCGGCCGCACTGCCAGGATCACCGCCATCAGGATATAAATCAGCATCGCCGAAATCGCCGGTGCCGCCGTTTCCGCATTTTGTACGGACATGAACAATTTGAGCAGACTATCAAGGTAGGAACGACCCATGGTGTCGATCAATCCGATGATCAGCGCGGCATAGAACGCGCCCTTGATAGACCCGATGCCGCCGATGATGATCACGACAAAGGCCAGGATAATGATTCCGTTTCCCATGCCGATATTGGTCTCGGTGATGGGTGCAATCAACAGACCTGACAAACCTGCCAGCGCCGCGCCGAGGGCAAACACCAGCATGAACAGGCGATTGATGTTTACGCCCAGCGCCGAGACCATATCGCGGTTGGACGCCCCGGCCCGGATCAGCATGCCCAGCCGGGTCTTCATCACCAGCACGTACAAGCCCGCCGCGACCAGCAGTCCGCTGACGATGATGAGCAACCGGTAGCTCGGGAATACCAGTGAAGCGACCTCGAATTGTCCGTCGAGCACGGCAGGAAGGGGAATGACCATGCCTTCCGGGCCCCAGATCATCTGCACCAGCGTGTCGAATACCAGGATCAGCCCGAACGTCACCAGCACATGATCCAGGTGATCGGAGCGGTACAGCCGCTTGACTATGGTAGTTTCGACTATGACGCCAACGATGAACACACCTGCTACCGCGATCAGCGCCGCCAGCACGAACGAACCGGTGAGAAAGGTGAGGGTGGCACAGAAATACGCACCGACCATGTAGAAGGAACCATGGGCGAGGTTGATGAAATCCATGATGCCGAAAATCAGGGTCAACCCGGAGGCGAGCAGGAACAGCAGGATGCCGAGTTGCAGCCCGTTGATAAACTGAATAACGAAGAGATTCCAGTCCATCGGGCAGCGGGGTCTATACGCAAAGAGTCAGCAAAGGCGTACGGCGGGACCTGCCCGCCGCGCGTTTCAGTATGCGATCGAACGCCTACATCTTGCAGTCTTTCGCGTAGGAATCCTGGTGGTTCTCGTACACCGCGCTGACGATCTTGGTTGTCCACACCCCGTCGTCGTCCTCAGCCACCTCGCGCAGATAGAAGTTCTGGATGGGCATGTGGTTGTTGCCATAACTGAACTTGCCACGCACGGAGGGAAAATCCGCCTTCTCCATCGCGGCGCGCATGCCGTCCATGTCGTCCAGGTTGCCGTTGACGGCTTCCACCGCGCTCTTGATCAGAAAGATCGTGTCATAGGACTGCGCGGCGTAGGAAGTCGGGTAGCGTCCGTACCGCGGCGTAGGAAGTCGGGTAGCGTCCGTACTTCTGCTTGAACCCGGAGACGAACTTCTTGTTCTGCGGCGTGTCCAGATCGGGTGACCAGAACATGGTGTTTCGCGAGCCCATGACGCCCGTCAGGTTCCCTTGCTGAAATTTAGGCAACGAAATGGAGTCAACGGTAAACACGGAGTACAGGGGAATCTGGCCCTGCAAACCGGCCTGTTGGTACTGCTTGATGAACGCTGCGCCCGGGGGGCCCGGATAGAATATGAATACACCTTCGGCGCCGCTGGCCTTGGCCTTGGCCAGCTCGGCCGCAAACTCGACCTGCTTGACTTTGCCCCAACCGGTCATGTCCTTACCGAGTATCTCACCCTTGAAGGTGCGCTCCACCCCGGCCACCATGTTCTTGCCGGCGGCGTAGTTGGGCGCGATGATGTAGATGGATTTCACGCCCTGCTGGTTCAGCACCTCGCCCATGGCCATGGGGGTCTGGTCGTTCTGCCAGGAGGTGGAGAAAAAGTTCTTGTGACAGAGTTTGCCGGCGAGCTGCGAGGGTCCGGCGTTGGAGCTGATCAGGAACTTGCCCGCGTCCAGCACCGATTTGCGGGATGCGAGCAGCACATGGGACCAGATATAGCCGGCCACGAAATCCACGTCGTCCTGCTTGACCAGCTTGTCGGTGCTCTGCTTGCCGAC
>CAMYOI010000083.1 GCA_947259955.1 uncultured Gammaproteobacteria bacterium | reverse complement strand
TATCATCGGTAATACCGTGGAAGCGGATCGAGGCGGGTGGGATGGAAACCCCAGGATTGACCAGTTCGTCGAAGCTGCCTTCGCTTAAGATGCGCTTGCCGACGACCCGGACGCCGGAAATCTGTACGATTTCATCCCCTTGGGAAGGGCGTAATCCGGTGGTTTCCGTGTCGAACACGACGAAGCTCAAATCGTTGAGGGGCACGTCCAGCTGTTCCAGGGAAGTGTCCCGGTCGAACAGGGAAAAATCGTAGAACTCCGGTCTGTCGTTGAGGACGCTTTGATCGCTTTGTGAGTAGTGCAGGTCCTTTATCGTATCGCCCGACAGGGAAAGCACGTAACCTTTGCAGCTCGAGTCGGGTTCGATGATGAGGTTCATACGTGCGTTGACCACGTTGTCTCCGATCGGGCATTCGAATTCCGCCACCTCCCGCTCCGATTTTGTTCGATGCAGGTGAAGCAGCCGGTCGAAAGTCTCTTCGATCTCGCTTTCCTTGAAGAAAGCGTGAATTTCACGGTGGAGGCTCAACGTCCCCAGGTCCCTGAGGAGCAGGCTGGCGGCCTGGTTGAACAAGGTGATGAGATGTTGCTGTGAGCACACGATGATGCCCTCGCTCAGGTCAAGCAGGATCGCTTCCAGTCGAGCCGTGCGTCGGTCGATGATGGCGGTAGCGGAATCGATGGCTCGCGCTGTCTGGTCCCGCTCCAGCAGCAGGGCATGCGCTAGTTTCTCAGCCGTGTCCGGCAGGCTGCCCAGAAGGTGATGGTTTGACAGCGGCATTTCATGATGGGCATCGGTGTAAGTGAGGACCTTCAGCTGGTCCTCCAACATTCGCAATGGTCGAATCAACCTGTTGTGCAACGCCGCGTAACCCATCCACGACAGGCCCGCCAGCAAGAACGTTTCGACGGCAAGGACAATGATCAAAGCCTCGAGTGCGGGATGGCGATACAGGATCAACCACAAATTGAAACACAGCACCGCAACCAGCAGGGTAGTCACTGAAGCAACGAACAGAATTACGCGCGAGCTTCGCATGCACCCATGTTAATACCAAGATCCATCCTAACCAAGACGGTCGAGCTATTCCGCTTACTGCACCAGACCGCCCCGGGGCAATATGCGGCTCAATCGATGGGCAGCGGTTCTTCGTCCATTTCCGATGCTTGTTCGCGCAGGGAGAGGATGTGCTCTTCCCAGCATTTCTGGGTGTTGAACCAGGTAAACACGCGCTGGAAAGCCGGGTCGTTCCAACGCCGGGCGATCCACGCATAGTAGTACAACAGACGCAGGGTTCTCAGCGCCTCGAAGAGGTAAAGCTCGCGCGGATCAAAAGAACAAAAGGCCGTATAACCCGAAAGCACCTTCCGCAGGACCGTAGCCTGCTCGCTGCGGTCACCGCTGAGCAGCATCCAGATATCCTGCGCCGCGGGTGCGGTGCGGGCATCATCCAGATCCACGATGTATGGCCCGTGTGGCGTCCATGAAATGTTCCCTGGGTGGCAGTCACCATGGACCCTGATGTGGTCTATGGCGCCGGCCCGTTCATAGCAATTCCGGATCCGCACCACCAGGTCCTCGGCGAGAGTGCGATACGCTACTTCCAGGTCCTTGGGAATGAACCCGTTTTCGAGCAGGTATTTATATGACTCGACGCCAAAAGTGTCTACATCGAGAGTAGGCCTGTGTTGAAAAGCCTTGGCGCGACCGATCAGGTGTATCCTGCCGATGAAGCGCCCGATTTGTGCGAGTTGGTCGAGGTTGTCTAGCTCGAGCGGGCGTCCGCCGCGCCTTGGGAAAAGCGAGAATCGATAGGGTCCGTTCCTGAACAGGCTGTTCCCCTGGTCATTCCTGATTGGCGGAACCACCGGGATTTCGGCGTCGGCGAGTTCGCGCGCAAATTCGTGCTCCTCTAGGATCGCGGCATCGGACCATCGACCGGGACGGTAAAACTTTGCAATCAAGGACTCACCGCGGTCGATACCAACCTGGTAGACCCGGTTCTCGTAGCTGTTCAAGGCCATCAGATGGCCGTCACACCGGTATCCCAGATTCTCAACGGAATCCAGAATCTGATCGGGACCGAGTGCCTGATAGGCGAGGGTTTCGTTATTATCCTTGTTCATGGTTGTCGCTGCTCATTTCCTAAGATTACATGTATACACGATTAACGGGTCTGCCAAAAACGGGATTCGATGCCTCATTGTTCTGGCCCATCATTGTTCTCGTGTGCCTGAACCTCATGTGACGGACGGTGCGTTTTGCTGTCTGTTTTCCATTGTTCGGAGATGGGGTCTGGGCGGTATGGTGGAAGCGCGCGCTGGTTGCAATATTCGGGCCGGGCTTCTCTCATCCGATGTAAACGGATAATGTGAACTATGCTCACCTAAAGAACCCAGAGTATCTCAATGGCAGCGCGTCGACGAATCATCTATGTGCCGGGGAAGAACATGAAACCCGAGCCCGCGATCCATCGCCGGCATCTGTGGCGTTGTATCCTGAACGGCGTTCGCCGAGTCGACGCGCGACTTGCGGACGAAATGGAAAGAGAATCCAGCGGCTTCACGCTGGCGGCATGGAACCATATGTATTACGCCGCGCATGCGTCGCTGCAAGCAGACATCCCCTGGATCGATAAGTTGATTGCGAAGAAGGCCGCGGACAACGAGGATAGGGTGCAGGCCCGCGCCTGGCATCGGGTGGCCACGCAATTGATGTACGAAGTGGGGGATCGATTTCACGGATTGATCAAGTGGATCCCGGACGAGCGCGTCAAAGCCATGGTCAGGGATACCGAACCCTATTTCATTAACGAAGATGGCGTTGCAAACAACATCCGCAAACCGTTGAAGGAACTGATATGCGATGCGATGGACGCAGGAGACCGCGTACTTCTGATAGCACATAGCATGGGGTCGGTTATCGCGTACGACGTAATGTGGCAGCTCAGCCATGTCGACAGATCTCCCTGCAGCATCGATCTGTTCCTGACCATCGGCAGCCCGCTGGGCATGCGTTATGTACAGAAACACCTGTTGGGGAGCGACGGGGGAAGGAGGAGCTATCCATCGGGCATCCGCAGATGGGAGAACGTCTCCGCCACGGGGGATCTGATCTCGTTGGACAAAAGGGTGCGCGACGATTTTGCGCAAATGATAGATGACGGGCTAATCGAAACCATACACGATCACTGCGGCAGGGTATTCAATTGGTTTCGCAATGACGATGGTCTCAATGTCCATCGCTCTTATGGCTATCTGGTCAATCCCGTGGTAGGGCGAATCGTGGCGGACTGGTGGCGGGAGGACATGCGAAGTCCGGTTCCCGTGATGGTGGCGCATCGCGGCTACCCGTCGATGTACCCGGAAAATACCCTGATTGGATTCAAAAAGGCGCTGGAGGCAGGTGCTGGTTTCGTTGAACTGGACGTTCAGTTGACCAAGGACAAGATCCCTGTGCTGTACCACGACACGGACACGATGCGCATATCGGGCGTCGAGGGCTCACTGTTCGACCATCCGCTTGCCGGGGTCAGAGAATTGAGCGCCCACATCCCCTCAAGGTTTGGAAAATCATTTTACGGAAATCCGGTCATGACGCTGAACGAGTTCTCGTTACTGCTGGAAGGCTGGCCGGGGGCGCAGGCTTTCGTAGAGGTAAAGGCGGAAAGCGTCGAACACTTCGGGCTCGAAAAAACCGTAGACAGAGTGATCGACGCCATCGGGAAGGTCATCGATCGTTGTATAGTCATTTCATTCCACCATGGCTGTATTGAATATGCGCGCGAGGAGCACGGCGCCAGAGTCGGCTGGGTTCTTTCGAAGTGGAACCGGCCCACCGAGCAGCGGGCCAGAGAACTCAATCCAGATTTTCTTTTCGTTAGCAAGCGACTACTGCCCAACAGCGTTTGCGCGGTATGGAGTGGCCCCTGGCGCTGGGCGGTTTACGTCGTAGACGACGCTGCCGAGGCCGCATCATATCCCGCGCGCGGCATCAGCTACGTCGAAACGGACCGCATCGGAGAGATGATGCCCGATGTGAACAACGTTCGTAAAACCAGCAGATAGCGAGCGTTTTGCAACGGTACGGGCGGGAATTTTAAACATCGTCGTGTTTCCGAACCAGCGGTTTCATCTCCAGTCACATCAATTTTCCGCCTGTTTAATAATGCGGTATGCCGGCGCGATATACGGGTAAAATTGTTGACAAGGCCGCCGCGTTCCCTTAAGAAACAGGTCGGTAACAAGACAATGGAACTCTGTCGCGGCCGGCTACCCGGCCTGAGTCCAAACACCACTTAGGAGGAAATGATAATGAGGAAACTCGAAGACCTGCAGAGGCAACTGTCCGAAGGCAGGATGACGCGTCGCGAATTCCTGTCCAGGGCTGCGGCGCTGGGCGTCACGGCGGCAGTGCCCGCGTTGATTCTGCAGGAAGAAGCGATGGCGGCGGCGCCGAAGCAGGGAGGGCAATACCTCCAGGGTTTGACCGGGGGCGCTACCAGCGACGTGCTGGACCCTGCACAGACGCTCGATTCGTACATGATCAATGTGAGCTTCGGACAACTGCGAAACAACCTGACCGAGATTTCTCCCAGCGGAGAGCTGGCCCCGGAGCTGGCGGAGAGCTGGGAAGCGACGCCTGACGCCGCGACATGGCGCTTCAAGCTGCGCAAGGGGGTCGAGTTCCACAACGGCAAGACGCTCGATGCCAACGATGTTGTGGCTTCATTCAATCATCATCGTGGCGAGGAGACGAAGTCCGCCGCCAAAGGCATCGTGGGGCCGGTAACCGACGTCAAAGCCGAAGGAAGCGACATCGTGGTTTTCACCCTCGACGGTGGCAATGCCGATTTCCCATTTCTGGTCAGCGACTATCATCTCGTCATTTGCCCGGCCAATGCCGATGGCACTATCGACTGGCAATCCGGTGTCGGCACCGGGGGATACGTCCTGGAGGATTTCGATCCAGGCATCAACACCAAGGTCAAGCGCAATCCAAACTATTGGAAGGAAGGGCGGGCATTTTTCGATTCGGTTCAAAATCTGTTTATCGCAGACGCGGGGGCACGTACGAACGCACTTCGGACCGGGGATATCCATTCCATGGCCAACCTGGACCTGAAGACGGTGCACCTTCTCAAACGCCAGGAGGGGATCCACGTGTTCTCCACCAATGGCAACAAACACGTGACCATGCCCATGCTCACCGACGTTGCCCCGTTCGACAACAATGATGTCCGTCTCGCCCTGAAGTACGCGGTCAATCGTCAGGAAATTCTGGACAAGATCGTCAAGGGGCTGGGAGAGGTCGGTAACGACAGCCCCGTCGGCCCGGCGAACATCTACCGCGCCACGCCGGAAGAATTGCCGCAGCGGGAGTTCGATCCGGAAAAGGCCAAATCCCATCTCAAGAAGGCCGGCATGTCCGATCTCAAGGTCGATTTTCATGTCGCGGACAGCGCTTTCGAGGGTGCCGTGGACGCGGCGCAGCTTTTCGCTGAAAGTGCTAAAGCCGCCGGCATCTCGATCAACGTCGTGCGCGAGCCCAATGACGGGTACTGGTCCAACGTCTGGTTAAAGAAACCCTGGGTGGCGAGCTACTGGGGTGGCAGGCCGACCGAAGACTGGGTCTTCTCCCAGATCTATTCGAAGGGAGCCGACTGGAACGAGTCACATTGGGACAACACGCGCTTCAACGAACTGCTGGTGCAAGCCAGGGGCGTGCTGGATTCCAACAAGCGTCGCGATATGTATGTCGAGATGCAGCGGCTGGTTAACGAGGACGGCGGCTCCATCATCCCGGTGTTCATGGCCTACACGCACGCGGCAATCAAGGATGTCGGTTTGCCTGAGCAGATGGCCAACAACTGGGAGCTCGACGGTCACAAGAACGCCGAACGCTGGTGGTTTACCTGATCTAGCCGGTTATTGATCGATCTCGGTTTACGCCCGGAAAGGCCGATTAGCCTTCCGGGCGTTTTTTATTTGTCGCTACTGCCGAGCGCTATATCCGATGCCGGAACTTGTCTACAGTATGTTTTGATGTCCCCGCAAGATAAGCAAGGGCGCTGGCATCATCGCCGCGGTCTTTTAAAGCTTGGTAATCTAAATTAGAACGTAAACATGAACCAGATTCTCCCCGTATCGACAGTATTCAGCCTGTCAATTTCATCGCTTTTTTTGATGGCGCTGCTGCATCACACCGTCGCCAACGCCGACGATGCGTTTATTCAATGGATCGATGAATTCTATCCTGTTGCCGCACAGGCCGGCATAACGAAAAAAACTTACGATGCGATTTTTGCCGGGATCGAATCCCCGGACCCGGCGGTGGTCAAGGCCGCCCGCTACCAGCCAGAGTTCATTGCACCGGTTTGGGATTATCTGGATTCCCGGGTTACGGAGGGCAGCATCTACAAGGGCCGGACCCTGGCCCGTGAATACAAGAGATGGCTTGATCTGATCGAATCCCGCTATGGCGTCGACCGTTACATTCTCCTGGCGATCTGGTCGATCGAGTCGTCCTACGGCGCCGCTCTGGAGAGGCATTCGGTGTTACGAAACGTCGCGCGCTCTCTCGCCACACTGGCGTATGCCGATCCGAAACGCAGCAAGTTTGCGCGCAAACAGCTGATCGCTGCCATGCAAATAGTGCAAAACGGCGACGTTTCACCCACGGGGTTGAGAGGGTCCTGGGCGGGTGCTATGGGGCATACTCAATTCATCCCGACCAGCTACCAGACCTGGGCGGTAGACATTGATGGAGACGGCAAGCGCAATGTCTGGACATCGCCGCCGGACGCACTGGCATCGGCGGCCAATCTTTTGGCAAAGAACGGATGGCAGCGCGGAAAGACGTGGGGATACGAGGTGAGACTCCCAAAGGGTTTCGATTATTCGCTGCTCAAACGGGACGGCTTCACCCTGAGAAAATGGTCCGCAACGGGCGTCCGGCGCGCCTCCGGAGCATCGTTTCCACGGCCCGGTGACAAGGCCGAGCTACTTCTGCCGGGAGGCGCTGGCGGGCCAGCCTTTTTGATGCTCAAGAACTTCTATGTGCTCAAACGCTACAACAACGCCGACAAGTACGCGCTGGCGGTCGGCCACCTGGCGGATCGCCTGAAAGGGTATGGGGAATTCGTTCAATCGTGGCCGCGGGGTTACGATCCGCTGCGAGAGATCGAACGCAAGGAGGTACAGATCAAGCTGGCTGAGCTGGGGTTGTACCACGGCGAAATAGATGGCCGGATCGGCTCAGAGTCGCGCGCAGCCATACGAATCTACCAGCAGCGAGAAGGCCTCGTACCGGACGGCTTTGCGTCGATGTCGCTGCTTCTAAACATGCGGGGTAACTAGTTGTAAAACACGGCAGGGATTGGGTTTTTGTATGGATACCTATAGAATGCTTAAAAAATGAATAATGAATCGTCTGAAACCAAGAGGATGAGATGTTAGTCGAGCCGGGCTTGCCGCAACCCTGGGTAGTGGTCCGCGGTGGCGCAGCTTGCGTCACCCGGGATACCGGGCGCGGCTGAGCGTCTCTGGGCGTCGGATTGTTCAAGCTGCTAAAAATCGTTCTTCAACGCCTGGGTCTGGGCTTACTCGTTCTGTTCATAATATCGGTCATCATCGCCGGAGCCGTGGAACTGCTGCCCGGCGATCTTTGCCAGGAACTGCAGGGTCAGTCCGCAACGAAAGAAACGGTGGAGGCCTGCCGCAAGGAACTCGGTCTGGACAAACCGGTTTACCATCGCTATTTCGTGTGGCTGGGCAATATGCTGAAAGGCGACTTCGGGGTATCACTTGCCAACGGCCGACAGATATCCGAATTGATCGGCGACCGCACCGCCAACACATTTTTCCTCGCCATTTACGCCGCCATTATTTCGGTTCCACTTGCCGTGGCCCTGGGCATCCTGGCCGCGCTGCACCGGAACAGTATTTATGACCGCGTGGTGAATATCGTCACGCTGTCGTCGATTTCCTTCCCCGAGTTTTTCGTGGCCTATATCCTGATCATATTTTTCTCGGTGAATCTCGGCTGGTTTCCCAGTTTGTCCAACATCACCCCGGACACACCGCTTACTGAAAAGATGTACAAGGCCTTTCTTCCGGCGCTCACTCTGACCCTGGTGGTCGTTGCGCACATGATGCGTATGACGCGTGCCAGCATCATCAACCTGCTGGCAAGCCCATATATCGAAATGGCGAACCTCAAGGGCATGACGCGCAGACATATCATCACCAAGCATGCGCTGCCCAATGCATGGGCGCCCATCGTCAACGTGATCGTGATCAACCTGGCCTACCTCATCGTCGGCGTGGTCGTGGTCGAAGTGGTGTTCGTCTATCCGGGACTGGGCCAACTGATCGTGGACTCGGTTGCCAAGCGCGACATTCCAGTGGTGCAGGCCTGCTGCATAATATTTGCGGCGACCTATATCATCCTGAATCTCACCGCGGACATCCTGTCGATAATTACCAATCCCCGGTTGCTACACCCGCGATGACCGACAAGTTCGAAAGCACGGTTGGGCAGACCGCTGACGCCGTAGCACCGCCCCCCCCGCATGAGCGCAGGTTGAGTGATGCATGGAAAGCGCTCAAGAAAGCGCCGCTTAGCGCTAAATTCGGCATCATCGTTATCCTGATCTACGTGTTCATCGCGCTGTTCGCTCCCTTGCTGACACCGTACGGCGAGTCCGAGGTGGTTGGGGCGGAATTCGAACCCTGGGGAGAGGGATATCTCCTGGGTACCGACAACCTGGGCCGTGACATGCTGACGCGCCTGTTCTATGGCGCTAGAAACACCATCGGGATCGCGTTCGTTACCACGGTGCTGGCATTTCTCATCGGCGGTGTGGGCGGCGTGCTGGCGGCCACACTCGGTGGTTGGATGGATCAGTTGTTCAGCCGGGTCGTCGATGTGCTCATGGCCATCCCGGCGCTTATCTTCGCGCTGTTGCTGTTAACCATATTCGGCACCTCCATCCCTGTGCTCGTGCTGGTCATCGCGGTGCTGGATTCGACCCGGGTGTACCGGCTCGCGAGGGCGGTTAGCCTGAACGTGGTGGTAATGGATTTCGTCGAGGCGGCGCGGCTGCGCGGGGAGGGGATGGGATGGATTACGCTCAAGGAAGTCCTGCCCAACATCATGCCGCCGTTGGTCGCCGAGTTCGGCTTGAGGTTCTGTTTCGTATTTCTCACCATCGCCGCGCTGAGCTTCCTCGGACTCGGCCTGCAGCCCCCGACCGCGGATTGGGGCAGCATGGTGCGCGATAATGCGACCCTGATTACATATGGCGACATCACGCCATTGATACCGGCGGCCGCCATCGCCCTGTTGACCGTTGCGGTGAACTTCGTCGTCGACTGGTTCCTGCACAAAACCAGCGGACTTCGAGATGACCAGTAGCGCGGAGAACAACGGCGGGTTGCTGCTCGAAATGCGAGGGTTGCGCATCGAGGGGCAGGCCGACGAGGAATGGCAGGAAATCGTCAAAGGCGTGGACGTCGTACTCAACCGGGGCGAAGTTCTCGGCCTGATTGGTGAGTCGGGTGCGGGTAAATCCACCATTGGCCTGGCTGCCATGGCCTTTGCCCGACCCGGCTGCAGGATCTCAGGCGGTTCCATCGTATTCGACGGCATGGACCTCATGGCGATGTCCGAGCGGGAGCGCAGGAAGCTCAGGGGTGTGCGCATCTCCTACGTCGCGCAGAGCGCCGCGGCTTCCTTCAATCCGGCGCACAAACTGATCGATCAGTTCGCGGAGGGCCCCGTGGAACACGGGGTCAGGAACAGGGCCGAAGCGGAGGCCGACGCCAAAGACCTTTACAAGCGGCTGTTGTTGCCGGATCCGGACAACATCGGATATCGTTATCCGCACCAGGTGTCCGGCGGACAACTGCAGCGGGCGATGACCGCCATGGCCATGGCCTGCCGGCCCGACCTGATTATCTTCGACGAGCCGACCACCGCCCTCGACGTCACCACGCAAATCGAGGTGCTGGCGACGATTCGCAACATCGTGGAGCAGTTCAATACCGCGGCGATCTACATTACCCACGACCTGGCGGTCGTGGCTCAGATGGCGGACCGGATCATGGTCCTGCGCTACGGCGAGCTCGTAGAGGAAAACGACACGGCAAACATGATGTCAGCGCCGCAGCAGGACTATACCAAGACCTTGTGGGCGGTCCGTACCTTCAGGAAGCAATCTGAAATCTATGATACCAGCACCACGCCCCTTATCGCGGTGGATCACGTCACCGCGGCCTACGGGCCACTGACCGTACTGCACGACATCAGCTTCGACATCTACGAGGGACAGACCGTCGCGGTGGTCGGTGAATCGGGCAGCGGCAAGAGCACCGCGGCGAGGGTCATCACCGGCCTGCTCCCTCCCAAGCAGGGACAGGTCCTGGTTAAGGGCGAGGCCTTGCCGGGCGACTACCGCAGGCGAAGCAAGGATCAACTCCGCCACGCCCAGATGATCTACCAGATGGCCGACACGGCGATCAATCCAAAACAGCGAATCCGGGAGATCATCGGTCGTCCTCTGCAGTTCTATCTGGGTTTGTCCGGACGGGACCTGGAAGAAAAGATCAAGGAACTGCTCGAAATGATCGAACTGGAGCCGAACCAGTTCATAGACCGTTTCCCCGGTGAGCTGTCCGGCGGTCAGAAACAGCGCATCTGCATTGCGCGAGCCATGGCGGCGGAGCCAGATTTCATCATCTGCGATGAGGTTACCTCTGCGCTGGATCAAATCGTCGCCGAGGGGATAGCAGGGCAAGATCGTGGAACATGGACCGAAGGAAGAGATGTTCACGCCGCCCCACCACGAATATACCGATCTGCTGCTGTCGTCCGTCCCGGAAATGGATCCCAATTGGCTGGATGAATTGATGGAACGCCGCGTCCGGGAGGGCGTTATGCGGTCCACGTCCAGTTCATAAACACGCTCAGCTCACCATCCGGGGAAACAAAAATCGCGGCAACGCTCCTGCCAGGTGCTCACTCCCCTCGCCGATGGACTGACTGCGACAAGAGCCAGGCTCATATCGGGCAGTTCGTCTCGCTTCTATCAGACGAGCATAAAGAAAATGGCCATTACCAGGAGTGCCGCCGCGCAGGCAAGACCAACTTTGTTCCAGATGCTGAGGCCATTCCAAAACGGCCGGAATTCCATGATAGCGTGAGTACGCCTGTGCCGTGTGCAGTGGTAGAGATTGTGATTTGAAACTCGATGCCGCAAGTTAATACCCTGCCGGGCCAATATCAAGACATTTCAACGCCCATCACGATCCGGGATAGGCGCTTCCAAGACGCGCTGTTTTTTGGACGAATCCATAGACTTCAATTTTTACGATGCTCAAAAAGCATCCGCAGCCGCCTGGTGCAATATGCAGGCTAGCCTGATAAGGTCATCAAGAATAGCAATGTACTGCTGATACTCTTCGATGAACATGCGCGCCACCCAAGGGAACAAGGACGGCACGCCGCAACGTAGGCCGATTCGGGTACGCGGGTACGTCCCACGATGGAGCGATAACCGTTTTTCACGGCATGAAAATTACGGCTGTATCGGAGACCATCTAAGATACACTAGTCCGCCCGACGTATTCGACAACCTGGCCTCCGGAGGTACGAGTTTGGCAGCGCCATCAGCAGGTCCACGATCCGCCGGTCGGCGCCGACGTCGGCCGCAGGCGGCATCTAAACACTACCGATCGGTTGACT
>CAMYOI010000082.1 GCA_947259955.1 uncultured Gammaproteobacteria bacterium | reverse complement strand
CATGGTTCGCCTCGCTTCTATTTTGATTGGATAGAAATCTCCATTCTGGCGCATTACGACGCCGATTAAGAGTGCGAGGCGGACCATTCCATTTCAAATGTCGACGGGCTGCAATGGGTTCCATTACTGCCGGTGGGATTTTACAGGGTCCAGTAGATAATTTGCCGCACTGCACAGATAGCAACCGACCCACTGACTGTCGCGACCTGATCACGGTAGGTCCGCAAATTGCCCAGAGTGTGTAAAAACGCAATCTGAAAATTGAATGTGATAATCACATCAATGTTCAATCGGCGATTCCTCACTATATATGGAATTACACAACCAACCTGGTGGATTGCTTTTGCCCTATGTGGAGTTTTCATCTTCGGCAAATTAGTCTCTACACACTCTATGCCCAATATAGACGATGGCCTCATCTGGCCCCACGTGATCGGCTGGAATATATGAAACTAGTTAATCCGCATAATTCGGTGTGCCAAGGTGGCGTCTCAATAATCCCAGCGCCACTCGATGCCGACTTTACCCTCGCCCTGGCCTTTGGATCCGGTCTGAACTCTGACCCGCGGTGCGATTTCCACTTCCACGGTGGCTGTGCCCGTATTCTGCTGGGCGCCTTTCTCCATCTCTACATAGATCCGGTCCGATACGTACTTTCCCGCCTTGAGCTTTGTTGCTGAGCCATCTGCACTCTCGTTTACGGAAAGGACGTCCACACCAAGTCTGTCGCGGGCTTTGTCCAGCGCCCCGGCGCCGGTGCCGGACAACGACGCCACGGCGCCCGCGAGTTCGATCTTCTGAGCTGTGGTCAATTGTTGTGCGCCTGTACCGAACAGCACCCGCGACAGGATCTCCGATTCCGGCAGCGGTGGTCGTGAGGTCATCTTCATCTGGGGTGCCGACGCGCGCCCCGTGATTGAAATGATGGCGTTGATGTTGGCGCCGTTGTGCTCCAGCGGCAGGTCCAGTGCAGGATCGAGCCCACCGGACCCGTCAAAGCGGACGCTGCCGGATCGGAGCGTGAAACGCTTTCCTGCAAGTGTAAATCCGCCTCTGACCGGGCGCAATACACCGGATACAATTGGTGAATCTGCGGTGCCGGTGACATCCAGTTGCCCGGACCATTCCGAGTCCAGGCCGCCACCGCGAACGAAAACCTTGCCCGGCATACGCAGGTCGAGATCCATGGCCAGGGTTATCGGGCCAGCGTCCTCGGATTTGTCATCCGTGGTTGGCTTCCCTTGGGCATGATTGATCTCTGTCACCTCGAGCTCGGTGACCTGTGGCACCGCGTTGTCGATGATTCGTGCCTCTACCTGGTCGGTAACGAGTTCACCTTCCAGCCGTGCTTCAGTTAGCGTACCGATTACGGCGAGTTTGCCACTGGCGGTCGCGCGAACTTCTTCGAGGCGGATAAGGGTCACCTTGTCCAGTTCCAGTTCCAGATCAATCAGCGGCTGTGCCGCGGACGCCAGTTCAACAAAGCCTGCGGCGCGAACGTGTCCCTTGCCGCCGTCGGTAGCAGTTCCTTCAGCGGTCAGTCGATCACCGTTGCCTTGGACCGTGAGCAATATGTCCTTCAATAAGGTTCCTACTCCGTGATGTTCGTACACTCCTTGTTCGAGTTTCACTGTGCCTTTCGCTTTCGGCGAATCCAACGTGCCGACCAGCTCGACATCGAGGTCGGCGATGCCTGACAGGTCGTGTTCATCGAAGTCCATCAATCGCACTAACGGTTCGATCGGCCCATGCCATGAGGCACGTGCAGACAGCGGTTCGGTGGACGGCAAAAGCGGTGTCAATGAATTGTCGGCAAACCGCATCGGCACATCCGCATCGAGTTTGAGCCCGGCTTCGCTAAACCCGGTAACGTTCCCGCCCAACTGCAGCCGGCCGCCCTTCCAGTCGCCGCGCATGGAGCCGTTGAGTTTGGGCAACTTCCGGCCGGCCGGGGAGTTCTGCTGCAGATCGGCGATGTTCAAGCTCAGCTTGCCGGACGGATCGATGCGGGAGCCGCTGAGCTGCAGATTCCCCGCCAGAGTGCCCACCAGCCCGGCTCCGGGGTGGAGCAGGTCCAGCAGTGACAGAGGGATCTGATCCCAGGCCACTTCGGCATGGATGATCCCTGGCGCAGTTGATCCCTGCGCGCGAACGTGGCCGCGCGCAACAGCCAGCGACAGGTTGTCGACCGATGCTGACTGGTTACCCAGCGTCAATGTTGCCGGACCATCCAGATGCAAAGGGAAATCCGACAGCCCGCCGTTCATCTCGTTCAGGATCATCTTTATCTCGCCCGAGCGCCTCGTCATGTCACCTCGCGCGTTCAGTTTCAGCATCGCGGGAATTTGCCCTTCGAGCGACAAGACGAACGCGGCATGATCCAGGTCTTGAGCATCGATGTTCAGAGAAAACGGTTGCAGCAGCACGCTCATGGATTGTAGCTGTCCGGCCTGCAACATCAGCGTACCGCGGGTGCTGCCGAATGGATCGAGCACCAGCGATTTCAGTTCGACATCGCGGGCGACGATGCGCTGAGATGGATCGATGCTCACCGTGGCCTGTTCAATACGTGCGCTGGTTCCAAGCGTTTGCTCGTCGTCTTGGGTGCTCGCAGTGATTTCGAACGAGGCATTGCCGGACAGATCGAGACCGGCAACCTTGGACCACCGGTCGAGTTCGCCGATGTTCCCGGAAATCGTCCCGTTCATGGGAGCGCCCGTAAACGGTATACGCAGCGCCCCTTCCACAGACGAACCATTTGCGGTGATAGCGATATCGCGCAACTCGAGCTCGTCCCATTCTTTGACTTCGAACCGCGTAGCGGCTTTTACCCGGCCCGCCAGTGGTTGATCTATGGTCGCGATCAACCGGCCGGAGGGGCTGGTTACAGTATTGTCCACCTCCAGTTCTATCACGCCGGACCCGACTTCGACCGCACCCACCGCGATATCGAAAAGCGCCACGGTGCCGCTGACCGCGGGGTTGGATACGGGACCGTTTGCCGATCCGTTGATTGCCAGGTGACCCTGAGTGTCCATCGGCAGCAATCCGCTCAACCGGTCGAGTTGCAATTGGTAATCGGCATGCAGGGTTTGTAAATCCGCGCTCAGTTCCAACGCACCGCTCAACTGTGCTACCTCGCTGCTCGCGGTAAGCGAACGTACACTCACTGCCCCCTGGTCATCGAGCAGTACCTCGGCGTGGACGCTCAAAGCAGGGTGTACCAGGGTATTAACCGAAGATGAGCCGAGCTCAAGTCGATCGAAGGTACCATCGATAGATGCGGTGAAACCAGCGTCAAGGCCGTTCGACTGGATGCTGGTATGAATCTGCGCCGAACCGCCTTGCATGGCATCGAGCAATGAACCAAATCGGGCAATGTCGGGCACCGTGGCGGTGGTGTCGAACCGCAGATATTGTGCCTGCTCTGAACCATCAACGTTCAGATCGAGGTACCCACTGGCGGTCACCATGGCAGACGTGTTTTCAATCCGGGCATAGACGACACGGAGTCCCTGAATACCAGGTTCCACGGTGGCATCTACGGCCCAGTTCAGTTTCCCGGCTAACAGGTCCCTCAGCGCGGCATCATCGATAGCGACGATCTCCGTATTTCCGTTTCCATGGATGGTGGCAGGCAAGCCACCCCTGGTAAGCGGTGCGCCGAATGAAATGTTGAATGTTGCCGCGGCATCTTGCGAGGACACCGATGCCTCGGACTGATACCCAATATCAACCATACTCGCACCGAGCTTGATCTCAACCTCGGGCTGCAGCAGGGCTCCATGCGCTTGCACGGTTGCTTCAAGATCACTTACGGTCAGTCCATCGACTCGCGATCGCAGCCACGTCGAACCTTTTTCGCTGAACCTGAGTGCGGCCGTCAAGTCGATGTCCGTTGCTGACACGGTGCCGGAAAGCCCAACCGTGACGGCACCACTTTCGATGCGGGCGCCGGCAACGTCGAGTGATTCCAAATCCAGAGAAGCCACATCCAGCGTAAACTTAATCCCACCTTCGACCAGGCCGTTTAGTCGGGCATCGGCCAAAAGCGCTACATCGGCGTTCCCAGTGGCATTGAAACGGTATGTTTCACCCTCTATCTTGAAACCAAGATCCGCCTCCACCCTCGCCGCGTCGCCGCTGCTTGCCTGCAGCGTGCCGCGCCAGTCACCGACCGGTCCGGCGCCGGACAGCCTGATCGCGAGGCCGGGAAGGTCAAATGCGGTGGACAATGCGCCGCCGGCCGGGGCATCGGCCTCGACCTTCAGCTGCAGATGTTTACCGCTTGGCTCGAATCGCGCCTCCAGTGCGGCGAAACCAGGTTCACCGTCAACTCTTTGTGCGCGGAGACTGGTGAGAACGATGCCGTCGGCCGCCAGGCTCAATTTGCCCGCGGCATCGATGGTGAGGGACTGGCCCAGGATGGGTTGCGCCAGAGTCACCTGGTCCAGTTCGACAATGTCCAGATCCACGGAGAATGGCAACCGCGGCCACTGCACCTTCTCCGGTGCCGCGTCGGCCGAAAATTCCGGCTGACGGGAAACGAACACATCGGACACAACCAGGCGCGTTATGTGCAGGCGGCCGTCGATCAGTTCAAACGGGCGCCACTCGAGTTGAACGGTATCCGCTCGAAACCATTCGCCGTTCACGTCTTCCACAGTCAATCCTTGCAGACCGAACCGCTGGACCAGGTTGCCGGAGATACGGTCGATGCCGACCGTGGTGCCGCCCCCGCTTAATTCGGCCGCCAGCAGCACGGCCAGTTGCACACGCCCGGTATCAGTCTGCACATAGAAGTACGCGCCCAATATGAGCACAGCAACGGAGCCGATCAACGCCGTTAGCGTTGCTATTGTCCATCTGAGGAAACGACCGGTCTGTATCATCTCAGAATGCCTGGCCGACACTGATATAAAACTGGAACGAATCGTCGATCGACCTACGATCCAGCGGGAATCCGAAGTCCAGCCGTATAGGTCCGACCGCGGTGAAATACAGCGCACCGAATCCGGCCGCCCACCTCAGGCTGTTCGAAAAATCCGGCACCGTGTCGTCATATACGTTACCACCGTCGATGAACACGACGCCACCCAGGGTTTCGCCAAGTTTGAGTCTCAGCTCGGCACTCAGTTCCACCAGAGACCGTCCACCAAGCGGTGTACCATCCGGCGCCAGCGGGCCCACGCTCTGCAGCGCATAGCCTCTGATCGATGTTCCACCGCCGGCATAAAAACGCCGGTTGGCCGGCAGGTTGGCGGACTCCGCACCGGTAATGCCGCCCAATCTGGCCCTGACAGCCAGGATCGCGCGGCTGTCGTCTCGCAGTGGATAGTAAGCGCTGCCCGAGATTCTGCCTTCCAGTACGTCGATTTCGCCGTCGCCACCCGCGTGATAAGGCGTCAACTCGAGGCGCAGCCGTGTACCACGGGTCGGATCCAGGCGGTCGTCAGAGGTGTCGCGAACAGCACGCAGTGCGGCACCGAATAACTGGTAGTCCTGCGTGCCCTGAAAGTCCTCAAGGTTGCTGGCTTCCGCAAGGACTCCGGCACTCAGCGTCCACGTCTGTCCGACCTGGCGCTCCAGGCCGACAAACCCGGTTGCCAGCGGTCCCTGGAATGCGTCGGTATCCTGGTTGCCCCAGATCCCGTCGGCAAGCAGCGCCTGGTCGTGCCTGAGGTAACGCGGTTTTCTGAAGCGCAGATCGAGTTCCTGACGGATTTCTTCAAGCCGTGCGGTCAATGTAAGCTGCTCTTGCTTACCGAGCAGATTGCGGTGTTCCCAGAACACCTCCAAACCGAGTCCCACATCGGTGGACCAGTGCCCCTCCAGGCCAATAGATCGATGTTTGCGCTCGGAGAGCTGCACGCTAAGCGGAAGTTCCCCGTCCGCATTCAGCGCACCAGGCCTTTCCACCGCCACCGAATCGAATAAACCAGTGTCCAGCAGGGCGCTTCGAAAACTATCGATCCTGCTGCGTTCGAATACTTGACCCTGCTCCCAGGTGACGAAACCTCTGACGTACTCTTCGTCCACTGTAGGCATGGGCTGGATCGTCGATGGTCCGAAGTGCGCAACTGCGCCCGGGGCAACCTGTAGCGTAACCGCCATACTCCGGTCCGCGTGGTCCACCAGTACCTGTCGGTCGTTGGCTCGCGCCAACGGGTGCCCACTGTCGGCGAGGTGGCGCAGCAGGTTGTCTTCGATATCCAGCACGAAATCGGAGCGTGCGGCTCCTCCCAGCGCCATTCCGACATCACCAATGATGGATGGAAGCCGGGGATCCTCGGAACCCGGGCCGTCGTATTCGATCGAGTATTGTTTGATCACATAGCGCGGACCCGGATCGATGTTGACGACGACTGCTACCGGCGCCACCCCGGCGTCGATATCGTAGGTCAACTTTCCGCCGTAGTAGCCCTCCGCACGCAACAACGCTTGTAGCGCCTTGATGTGACTCTGCGTGCGCCGCTCGATTCCGTTCAGCGTTTCCGGCACACGCTTGCCCGCCACGAGCGGAGCGAGTGTGGCCTGCAGCAGTCCGGCAAGTTGACGATCTTCCACACCGACAAGCTTGGTCTGGAAAGGCAGCCCCGCAGGTTGAGTGGCGCCCGTATCGGGCTGCGCCGGATCTGCGATGCCGTCCGTGCGGTCGTCACCGAAGGCGCTCGGTAAAACGCTCACCGTGATTAAACCGATCAGTGCCAGCAGCCTTTTAAACCGAGCCATGCAACCAAATACAGATGAAGAAATACAGAATCAACCGCCTAGGGAGGCTGAGTATAACCGCCTGTCGCAATCGAGTGATCGGGCAATCGGTCGTCGCGCAATAAGCGACCCAGCTAACGACGTTTCTGGCGCGTCACGACAGGCTATTCAGCTTTTTTGGGGGTATTTTTCAGATCCAGTGGTTTAAAGCGGAAGATGAAGCGGACCGCCACGAAGGACCGGTCATGGCCGGTTGCGGCGGTTGACCCCAGCGGGGGTTTTAGTCAAATCGTATCCGATTTGACGGTCCGCTTACCGGGAGTGACCGCCCCTTCGATTTTCGCAGCCAACGGTCAGATTTTGTGAACCGCGTCAGACAGGACACGACCCACAGCGGCCGGATGCGGTCAAGACTGATGAATGTTTCTTCTCATTCATAGCGGACGTTCCCTGCGATACCGCTGGTTTGTTATGAGATAGATGCTCCGGTGTTTCAAGTAGAATTGAGTTTGCGAAAAACGACTCTACAGAAACACCCGGAGCAGCGCTGAGAGAAACCCGCACCGCGCAACAGAGTATATTCCAAATTGAGACGGACCACGAGATTGGGCGGGAGTTGAAGCGCATCTCGGATTGGTTGGATGAGCATCCTGAGTTTCTGGATCGAGTGGGCGAGTACGTTCGGTCGTGCGGGGGGTTGGAGACGAGGTCGCCGGGGGATGACGCTGGAAGCGATTCTGCGCTGCGCGATATTGCAGCAATACCGCCAAGTTGATTATCGGGGATTAGCGTTTTACTTGAAGGTATCGGTGTCGTTCATTGAGTTTGCGCGGGTCGATCACTGCAAGCCGCCGTCGAAGTCGACGCTGAAGGAGCTGATCAGTGCGATTCAGCCGTCGACGTGGGAAGCGCTGGACCGAAGCCTGTTGTCCAGTGACAAAGAATGTGACGTGGAGAGAGCCGAGGTGATCCGGGTGGATGCGACGGTGACGGACACCGCGAATCCTGGCGCCCTGTGATTCGGGGCTTTTGTACGATGCGGTACGGGTGATGGTGCGTTTACTCAAAAGGGCCAGGCGATTGAATCCTAATGTCGGATACCGCAATCACCAGCGTTTGGCCAAGCGGCGACGCTACGCGATCCTGATGGCCGTGGGGTCAAAATACTCATGCAGCTTCCCGATGGTAATAATTCAGTAGCCCACCTAAGCGTTCCTTACAGCGGACTGGTCCGTCAACACGATTCTTCGCTGGCGTGGTGGGGGAATAGCAGTACGTTGTCTTTTCCTTGATGATTTCGTTCCGCATGATAATGGAGGAGGTACTGACGCAGTGCATGTCTCAACGATGTTTCGCCAAACAGAATCAGCTTTGATAAACAGTCGTCCTTGACCGATTTCACCCAGCGTTCCGCAAACGCATTCAAATTCGGGCTCCGGGCTGGCAGCTTCAGTGGATCTACGTGACCCGATTTGACGATCGCGCGAAACGAATCCGTGAATTTCGTGTCGCGGTCATGGATGAGATACCGACAATTACCGAGAAATCCCCATGCATCCATGGTTACATTTCTAGCAATCTGCTTCATCCAAAGTTCGTTGGGATGGGGCGTGTACCCGGCGACTTCGACTTTACGGCTCTCGAGATGGATAAAGAACAGCACATAGTAAGTGACCAACCCGCGCAAAGTGAGCACTTCCACGGTGAAGAAGTCGGTCCCCGCGAGAACCGCCATGTGGGCACGAATGAAGTTTTTCCATGTCGTGCTGCGCTTGCGCTCGGGGGCCGGGGGAATACCGTTGCGACGCAGGATGTTGCCCACCGTCTCATCCGACAAGGTGTGGCCTAGATTGGCCAGCGCACCAACGATTCGATCGTAGCCCCAGTCGATATTCTCTTTCGCCATCCGCACCACCAGGTCTTCGAGTTCCGGCGCAATACGCGGCCGGCCAGGGTACCGGCGCGCTTTGGAACCATCAAACTTGCGCGCGATAAGTCGTCGATACCAGCCCAGAATGGTGTCCGGCTTGGCGGTGTTCGCCACATCCTCGAGCGCTTTGTGGCCGAGTCGGTAACCGATATCGGCGAGCGTCTTCTTTTCCGCGTCCGACAGCAACAGCCGACCCTTAATCTGGGCGCGCAGGATTCGGTTCTCAGCCGCTAAATACTCGTTACGCAGGAGCAGTTCTTGGTCGACCGTCCCGGTGATGTACGCCAGCATCCGCATCCAATCCATAATCTTTTCTCCACAGCTTAGCGTTTCTGCAATATATCGCGGATTCTAAGCGTCGTCGTGCGTCGGATAAACTATGATATTTCAATCGGTTGGAGTTTTGTGACCAGAAGGGCACAAGGCTGCGCGCGGGGCTGGAAATGGCTTACGCGCCGAACGTTCCCACGCCCGAGGGTGCCGGAGTGGACGAGAAAGTCAGCGGATTGGCGTGGGACGTGGTGGCCAGCCTCATGGACTTCAGGCCGGGCCACAACATCGGAATCAACTATGCCCGAACGGGTACCGGTTGGTTCCTGTCGCCGCAATTCAGGCCCAACGAGGAACTTTTCGAAATACGGTATCAATGGAGACCGGAGAATATTCCTCTCTTCGAATGGCGCGTACGATGGCGGGAAGATCTGATCCAGCCTGTGGATACGATCCGCAAGCGCGATGTTTTCGATATGTACCTCAGGCTGACCTGGGAGCTCTAGCTCGGTTCAGCCCGAACTTCGAGTAGCAGTTTTTTTCGTCATACCGATCGTTTATAGTGACTTTTGCAGAGGCGAACGACTCTCCCTATTTCTAAAAGAATCGACGACATGAACAATACGCTTGACAGCGCCAATCCTTTATTGGCGCACTTCCACGCGCCTCCTCGCGAGCGCTATGACGAGGGGCGTTCGCGGCGAGAGGCTGTGCCCCTGGAATCTCACGCCGTAACGACCGCCGACACTGGCCGTACCGATCCGCTGGATGTCCTGAAACGGCAGAACGAGAGCCGCCTGCAGGAACTCGTCCCCCTCAGATTCGGGCGGATGAGCTACAGCCCGTTTACTTACCTGCGTGGCGCGGCCGCGGTTCAGGCCAGCAATCTTGCGAAGAGTCCGAGGACCGATCTCTGGGTAGAGCTTTGCGGCGACGCTCACCTAGGAAACTTCAGGTGGTTCAACGGACCGGACCGCAGGCCGGTGTTCGACCTCAACGACTTCGACGAGACTCTCCCCGGCCCCTTCGAATGGGACGTCAAGCGACTCGCCGCGAGCATCACGGTGGCCGCCCGGATCAACGGATTTTCGCCGCAAAAGTGCCGGCGGGCGACGCGGACCGCGATGCGGTCGTATCGAGCGTCCATGATTTCGGCGTCGGAACTCAACCCCGTCGACCTCTTCTACTACCGATTTCGATCGGAGGCGGCCCTGGAAGACGTTGCCCGGTACGGTAAGAAACACAGGCAGTGGCAGGAAAGCGTTCTCAGCAAAGCCGCCCGAAAAAACAGCATGCGGGCCTTGAATAAGCTGACCGAAGTCGTCGACGGGCACCGAGTTATGGTCCCGGACCCGCCGCGCACGGTCCGCATAGACGAGGAACTGGCCGACGAGGAAATGGAAAAAATCTCCGGATTCTTCGAAAAGTACAAGGAGACCCTTCCCCTCGACCGCCGCGTTCTGGTCGATCAGTTCTCCCTGGTCGATGTGGCGAGGAAGGTGGTTGGGGTCGGAAGCGTCGGCACCCACTGCCTGGTGGTGCTGCTCGAGTCCGGCGACGGGACGCCGCTGTTCCTGCAGTTCAAACAGGCGGTGAAGTCCGTGCTTGAGCAATATCTGGGGGACAGCGTTTTCGAGCTGTCCGGGCAGCGAGTGGTCGAGGGCCAGCGTTTGATCCAGGCCACAAGCGATATGTTTCTGGGCTGGGCAAGGTGGCACGAGGAGGAGGAACACGATGTAGACTTCTATTTCCGACAACTCTGGGACGGCAAGGGCAAGATCGCCGTCGAGGAACTGAGTCCAAAGCGCCTGTCAATATTCGCGGGGCTGTGCGGGAAAACCCTCGCCTATTCACATGCAAGGTCGGGGGACCCCATGATGATCCGCGGCTACATCGGCGAGGACGAGGTCTTCGACGACATTATGGTCGAGTATGCGGATCACTATGCCGATTGCACCGAGCGAGACCATGCACAGTTGCGCGGGGTGATTGACGACGGGTTGATCGAGGCAGTTTGCGACCTCTGATTTGGGCCCACCGGCGAGCCGCAAAGCAGGCCAGGGCGATCAATAATATGTTTAAAATTGACCTTTTCCGCTTTGCGTT
>CAMYOI010000081.1 GCA_947259955.1 uncultured Gammaproteobacteria bacterium | reverse complement strand
CCCTGTAGCGATCCCGTATGAACCACACGATGTAATAGCACAGAACGTCCACCAGCCCGGGACGTTCACCATGCATGAACTGACGCGGACCAAGATGTTCCTGCATCAGCGCAAAGTGTGACCGCAGCTGGCCCGCGAGATGGGGCAGGTCCCGGTTGAAGACGTGCAGATCGAAGTGAGGACCGAAGTACAGCCGGCCCCGGTCCGCCGCAAATTCGGGTGGCAGATTCTCTACCTCTGCACCCAGGACGAGGGCCGCGGCCTGGTCCATCAGGGTTTTGTCCGTCCAGAGACTCGCCCACCATCTGGGTTCGCCATCCGGGAACAACGTGGGTTCGGGGAAGATGCGTTCAAGCGCTTGCAGAATGCAAAGACTGTCGCAAAAAACGTCCGCACCGATCTGCATAATGGGGGTTCTGCGGTAGCCTCCGGTTAGCATAATGACCTCGGGTTTTGGCGGAATCCGTGGGATAGTGACGGAACGCCAGGACAACTTCTTGATCCCCAACGCGACGCGCACCTTTTCGGCTACGGGAGACTGCGGATAATGGTGATAGATGATGTCTGACATGTTCATGACGCCACTTATTCGAGTTCCGCAGCAAGCAAATCAATACATGTAGATTCGTTCTGTGGAAAGTAAATCGTTAGAGATCGTTGCTTTATTTTTTCTGTATTCTTTCAGATGGACTACGATACCTCGTGGTGAAGGCGCCCGCCTGATTCATTCTGCCCGCAGTGGATCGGACTGGGCGGCCGTGTTCTGGGGCCAGGGAGAAAATGGAAAAGGCCTTTCATCCGTGTTGAAAGTCACGAATTTCGTGATCTCGAAGATGTATTGGCCGACCGAATAGCCGAATCCCATGGCATTGCCGTTGGGACGCCCCGTGAACAGCGCATGTCCAAACTGGAAAATCGCGATAACCGCCAGCACGAACTCCGCAACACCGTACAGAAAGGCAAAAAGCAGCATGAACAATCCACGCAACCAGATGCTTTTCGACTTGACGTTGGTCTTGAAATCTTCGCTCATCGCAGGCCCACAAGATTTGAATGTAGAATGCGCCTTGAATTCGGATGCTTGTCGCTTCGCTGAATGTCGCAGAATTTACGACGGGGTACACTAGGGTCTGAAATACTTCATGCACGACGGGCGGGTCATCTCCCACCCCAGGTCGATGACGCTGACGACTTCCGAGGGCAAAGGCCCGGCGCTGCAGGCCTCGATGTTTTCCTCGAGTTGCGAAATCCTGCTCGCGCCCAGAATGACCGCGTCACCTGCCTCCGCGGAGAGCTCGGAATGGTGTATCAGCCAGCGCAAGGCGGCGTTTGTGGGAGCGGTATCGCAGCTCTTGCAGACATCGGTGATTAAAGCGATTGCCTCGAAGTACTTCCGGTTCCAGTAGCGCTCCCTGTAATTCTCGTACAGCGCGAAACGCCCGCTGCCGTAGTCCCCGCCGATCGCGGCGTACTTCGAGGTCATCATCCCGCCAGCCAGGGGATTGTAGGCATAGAAACGGATGCCGTAATTTCGAAGGCAGGGAAACAGTTCCGGTTCAACGTCTCTGGTCAGGGGGTTATACATGCCCTGATATACACTCGGCTTGATCCAGCCATAGCGTTCGCACAGTTCCGCAATCTCCGCAACTTGCCATGCGGCGTAGTTGCTCAGGCCAAATTCCTCGAATCTCCCCGACTGATGCAATTCCGAGCATGCCTGCAATGTTTCCCGGATAGGTGTCGAAAGGTCCGGCGAATGCAGATAGAACAGCTCGGCGTGATCGGTATTCAGCCTGTCGAGCGACGTCAGGAGTTGATGCCGCACGCTGCGCGGGGAAAGCCCTTCATCCTTGATAGGGTGGGCCTTGGTGGCGAAGGACCACGATGCACGCATGGGAGGATCAAGCAGTCTACCAAGCATCTCCTCGGTCTTGCCGCCCCGGTAGATATACGCCGTATCCAGTTCGTGGTGACCGGCACTGGCAAATGCATTGAGCATTTCGCGACCGGCCCCATCGTCGACCTGTCCACCAAAAGTCATGGTGCCAAGTATGGGCCTGATGCGCAGCACCTGCGATTCAACCCCCGCCAATACCGAACATCCCGGCCCAGCCGAGCCCATTGATCGTCGGTTCCCCACATCTGAACTCACAGCCGATCCAGCCCTCGTAACCCAGTTCGTCAACGAGCGCGAACACGTACGGATAGTTTATCTCGCCCTTGTCAGGCGGCGTGCGTCCCGGGACGCCTGCGATCTGCATGTGGCGAACAAGGGGGAAGTTCGATTCGAGTACAGCAGTCAAGTTCCCCTCCATAAGTTGTGCGTTGTGAAAATCAAACTGCATCGCCACATTATCGCAGCGGATCAGTTCCATTGCTTGCCTGGCCTCAACCGTCGTCGAGATGAGGTACCCCGGCCGCTCAAAAGTATTGATCGGTTCCACAAGCACGGTCACGCCGGATCGGGCGCACGCCTCTGCCGCCCAATTCAGGTTCTCGATTAGCGTATCAAGACAATCCTCCCTGGACCTGTCAGATGGGACGATTCCCGCCAACATGTGCAGCATCGGGCAATCAAGCGCGTCGGCATACTCCAGGGCTTTGCCGACCGAATCCTGAAATTCGTTGGCGCGTCCGGGCAACCCGGCAAGGCCGTATTCACCCGAGTCTGCGTTGCCCGGCGGCATGTTGAACATGATCTGCTGCAAACCCGAAGCGCCAAGCCGTTCGGCCAGATCCTGACGCTCCCATTGGTACGGAAACTGGCACTCTACTGCTTCGAAGCCGAGTTCCTGGGCGGCTTCGAACCGATCCAGGAACGCGAATTCGTGGAACATCCAGGTCAGGTTGGCGGCAAATTTTGGCATTCCGGATTTTTCCATTGAGACAAAGAAATCGGTGCGGATCTACCCTCCATTGCACCAGGTCGCACCCGACAGCCTGCTATCATACTGCAAGATCCATCAGCATGAAGAGACCTCTGAGTTCCCATCTTCTGGTTTTCGGCCAGCTCGGATGTGTCTCATTTCACTGTTACCGGTTCATCCCGTTGATCTATTAACTGCCGCAACTAGCGAACCGGGTCGGGGCATATATCCCTCAGCCGGCACGCATCACAATGCTCACCTATCCAGAAGCGGTCGAATAGTGACTCGAGCTCCCCGACCCAGCCCGGATCGGTGGACACGACGCCGACTTCGAGATTTCGCTTGTGCGTCGACTTTGCACCGAGCCCCGCACCGGTGAAATTCGCCGACCCGCAATAGCCGAAATGCCCGTCGACGACCACGAGCTTCATATGGGAACGCGGGCAGACCTGCAGTTCCATCGCCTCTCCGGTCAAGCGGGGGAATTCTTCGATTGTTCTTCTAAAATAACTGGAAGGCAGCGCACTGTGTACGACTCTGAAAGTCACACCCCGGGCAGCCATATCGTCGAAAACGTTCAGGATGGGTTTAAATTTACCGCCTACCCTCACGTGCATGTCCTTGAGATCGGCTGTTGCGATCCACACCGTGGACACGGCGTTCAGCACATGATCTTCGATAACGGTCTCGTGCAGCGCACTTCCGCTCAGGATGCGTACGGTTTCACACCGATTAGCCATTGGTGCAGCCAGATGACGAAGATCCCATAAACTGCAAGCCCTCCGACCACCGCAATAAAGTCATTGGATTTCGATGCCGGCGCAGAGGGAATTGTCCGTTGTTCACGGTAATTCATCGATATGCGATCCGCACCCGCCCACACGAGAAATGATCCGAACAAGACTACATCGGCAAGCCTTCCGTTCGCGAGCAGATGCCCCAGCGCCCAGATTTGTATTGCGAGTAGCATGGGGTGTTTGACCGCGGACTTGATGCGCGCCGGAAAGTATGCTGCGAAGACAAGCGGAAAAACAAGCAGAAGCATCAGCATCGCCGCGTGCTGCAGCCATTGCGGCGGAAAGTAGAGGAATACAGGATCCATGCGGGCCTGGCCATAACCCCTGGAAATCATCACCACCCCGACAATAGAGGCGACCGAATAGATTCCCTTCCACGGCCACTCGCCCATGCTGGCCGCCATCTGATCACGCCACGACGGGCTGACGATCGAAATGCTGTGAACGCCCAGAAAAATGACCAGCCCCGCAATCAATAACGACATGGCAATATGCCCCGACCCTTCCTATTTTGGACCAGCATCGGGCTAGCCTCGTGCCGCCAGGTACTCCACAACGTCGATCTTGCTGATGACGCCAGTAACCTCACCGTTCTCCACCACCATGGCGACGTTTTCGTCATCGAACACCGACTGCACCGCGGTGATCGAGTCGTCGATTCTGACTTTCCCCTGCAGTTCCTTGGCCACACGCGCCACCGTATCATCCGCAGTACATGACTGATTTACAAGGCTCTGCAGCAAATCCAGTTCGTGAATAATCCTGAGCGGCTCTCCGCTCGGCGACGCCACGGGCATCTGTGAAATGCCGAGTTCTGACATGCGTTTGGCGACGCTGGCCAGGCTCTCGTCGGAATCGGCGAATTCCACGTGTCGTGACTTGTGCTGCAGGATGTCTCGAACCGTGCCCAGGCGCTGTTCGGGGCCCAGGTAACCCATATCTTTCATCCAGTCGTCGTCGAAGCACTTGGACAAGTACCGGTCGCCAGAGTCGCACACTATCACCACGACGAGCTTTCCTGGACCCAGCTTCTTCGCCGTTTCAATGGCGCCGTGGATAGCCGTACCGGTAGACCCTCCCGCGAATATCCCCTCCTCACGCGCCAAACGGCGCGCGGCAAGAAACGACTGTTTGTCTGTAATCTCCATGATTTCGTCGATGACGGACAAGTCGAGTGTGCCCACCATGAAATCGTGGCCGATTCCCTCTACGCGGTATATGCCCGGGTCACCAGAGCAGCCTTTGTAGAACTCGTCGTGATAGATACTGCCAACCGGATCCGGGCACACGATGCTGATTTCTCGCCCCGCCTCAGCGGCTTTCTCCTTGAGATACTTTCCGGCACCGGAAATGGTGCCACCGGTGCCGATGCCGCCGACGAGACAATCGATCTTACCGTCGGTGTCCGACCAGATCTCCGGGCCGGTGGTCAAATAATGGGCTTCCGGGTTGTTCATGTTGTAGTACTGGTCGGTATAGAACCCGCCGGGGCGCTCCCGCGCAATCCGCTTGGCTACTTGTACATAACTGTCAGGGTGATCGTGATCGAGATCGGTCCGGGTGATGATCACCTCAGCCCCGTAGGCCTTGAGCATATCGACTTTCTCCTTGCTCATCTTGTCGGGCATCGTGAACACGCACCTGTAGCCTTTAACGGCCGCGGTCATCGCCAATCCGAGTCCGGTGTTGCCGGAGGTGCTTTCGACGAGAGTGTCGCCGGGTTTGATCAGACCCTCTTCTTCGGCACGCTTGACCATGTTGTCTGCCATCCGGTCCTTGACCGACCCTGCCGGATTCAGGTTTTCGAGCTTGGCACAGACCGTGGCCATGTTGGAATCGACCATCCTGTTGAGTCTGACCAGGGGCGTCCTTCCAATGAGCCCGAGGACGTTTTCATAGCAATTCATAGGATTTGTCTGTCTGGCTGTCTGTTTGGCTAAAGGCTATTGTCTTTGATGCGCCGGCTGTCAGCAAGACCGTATAGCGCCGGATTAGCGGATCAAAGAAGATAATGTGCCCCCACCCCCTATAGAGAGAGGGCTGGGAGCGGGGGCAGCCAAACAACTTGGCCAAATGTTATGAGCTGGTCCGCTGTTGATGCCCGGCGCGAAGCCTTTGCATCTGATCGCAATCCCTGTTGAATCCGTACAGCACTCCAGCCCTACCCTTATTACTATCCGCCTATCCGGATGTGGAGACCTCAACGACTGTAAGGGTGAATACTGTTTAACAAAGCCGCGAACTGATGCAATTGATCCGGGTCAATTTGGCCGGATCCGCGAGAAGATAAAGATACCCTGGGCCGTCAAAACAAGCGGATCTGGGTGTCATCACCAATGACCCGATCGAATTCGAGGCCCAGAGCGCTGAGCACCGGCTCGGCCACCGGCCGGATCTGCTTGTGCACATAGTGTTCCCGGTCAATTTCGTGCTCGATGTTGTCGACAGGCTCGGGACCGTCAATAGTGATAACGTAAGAGATGACTCTCCCCGGCTTCAGACTGGACTTGCGAGCCGCGGCAACGTGTGGCGGAGTGCTGGCCGTGTACTTGTGGAGCAGCTTGCGCAGGCCCTTGTGATAAACCAGCTCGCCATCCATTTTCCCCGCACGCACCCGGGTGACTATGTCGGACAGATATTCATCCACGGGTTCATTCCTGAACAAGCGCGCGTAGAGTTCGCGCTGCACGCTTCTGGCCAGGTCGGTCCAGTCCCGCCGCACGACCTCCATACCGACAAACTCGACCTCGCCGTTAGCGAGCCGGCCTGCGTAGCGCTTGCGGGCACCGCCGGCACCGCTCCGTACAGCCGGCAGAAAAAGCTCGGAGTACAGCTTTTCGAATTCCAGTTCCAGGCGACACGTTACTTTCCATCGGGATTGTACATAGGCGCCCACATCCTCACTCACCATTGCGGCAAGCGAGGCCCCCTTGGTACGAAGCTGTCCCGCTTCCTCTTCACCGTTTCCCGAAGACACGAACAGGCTGTCGGTGTCGCCATAGAGAACCCGGTAACCCCGGTACTCGAACCATCGCTTGGCCCAGAGCAAAAAATGCTTTCCCTGGCCTGTTATTGCGTTGGCGATGGCCGGATTGTAGAAACGACATGCGGGGGTTCCCAGCACGCCATAGAAGGAATTCATCAGGATTTTTATCGCCTGGGAAGCGACCTTGTCACCGGACTGTTTCGCGATTTCGCGGCGAGGAAACAAGGTATCGAGTATCCGGGGCAGAATAGCCGGGTCGCGGATGAAACATGCACCGCTGACGGTTTCTATCAAATCTGAATTTACGGCTCGATGATCACGATAGCCCAGCGGATCGATATTCAGTGTACGAATAATTGAAGGGTACAGGCTCTTGAAGTCGAAAACCCAGACATTTCCATGGCGGCCGATGACCGGCTCGAGTACATGTCCGCCCGATTGGGCGGACGTCGAGACGCTGGCATCATCCAAACGTACCGACGGCGCCACTATTTTTTGTTTGCCGAGCGCACTTAGATAAAGAAAATCGAATGACGCGATGCTGGCGGCTACGCGATCCGGCGTCATCCCCGTCAGCCGGCTTCGGGCGATCGCGAGGTCGATGAGATTGAGCGTTTCCAGGATCTCCAGCACAAGTCGCGCATCGGTCGCCGCATAGCGCACGAATGCGTCAAGATCTTTTTCATAGTTATGCTGGATCTCCTTTACACGGTCGCGCACGTCACCCGTAACAGCCTTACCTTCGCCTAGTACTTCCCGCGCGACCGAATCCAGCGAATAGTCCTCCATGCGCACGAACGCACCGCGCAGCAAATCGATGCCGTCCAGCACCAGCCGTCCGGGTATTGAGGCACTGCCGCTGCCGAAGTACCCTTGAGCGGGCCGTATTCGAAGCCCACCGATGTCTCGACCCAGTTCGAAGGGCTGATGGTGCCGTTTGGCTATGCGGGAAAGCACCGTCAGATCAAAATCGATCACGTTCCAGCCGGTCAATACATCCGGATCCGAGGTTGTTACGCGGTCGCAGAACGCAGCCAGCGCTCCCCGCTCGGAGGTAAACGAACGCGCACCTTCTGGCATCGGCCTTTGCCGTGGATCCACCACCAGTACTTCGTCGATGCCACAGCCGTACATTGATATGGCAAGTAATTTTTTCGCGGACTCATCCGTTTCGATATCGAAAGACAACACCGATGGTGCAAAATCCACTTCCGCAGCCGTTACGGTGGGGTTGTCGTATATCCAGTTCACGTGCCTCCCGACAGTCCTGCCGCCTTCGATCTCACAACCGCCGCGGATGTCGCGCTCGATCAGATAGCGCATGGCAAACCGCACGTCCGCCTCGAAGGTTTCGATCCCGTTCGAATGCAGCCGGTCGCAAAGGCCCGGCGCATCCTGAGGGACGGCAAAGGTAACGCGCGCTGCGCGCCCATGGTGAAAGGTCACCCGATCCGTTGGCGTTGCCGTCACACCGAGTTCGGCTGCCCGGTCGCGATCACTCTCAAGGATGTAAAAATGGGGCCGCTGCCCGCGATCCCGGATCAAGAAAGTATCGCCGCTTGCCAGACGACCATACAGATAAATGACGGGAACGCCGCACTGGATGCGATATGTGGCCTGGATAATGAAGCCGCGCACCGGGTCCGTCATTGGGATAGCCGTCGTTAGTATTGTTCGCGTTGCAGATAAAATTGATCTCGATACCGGAAGGATGCCTTAATATGACCGACGAGGATCCCCGTGCGATCAATTTTATCGACTTCTATCATCGTGTGCCTGCCGGTCCGCCAATATACTTTTTGCCGAGCACGATCGTACGTCGGGAATTGTTGGCACAATCGCGCAAAACAGATACACTAGCCGTTCACCAGCACAAGGCGAACCCCTAACGTTCGCCAAGACACCCCGCTCCCGCCATGACGCCGAAGATACGGCGCTGTTGTGGCGGCGCACAAGTTCATTCTTCAAACAGCACCCGACGAGACCAAGACTCTACGCCCAGCCTCTCACGCGACCGGAGAGGCCGGCTGCATTTCCGAACCGAGCACCGCAATTCCATGAATATCGAACTGTCTCTGGAGCGTCCGCAACACGAACAGGCCGACTACACATTTAAGTTGTCACCCCTGGGCAAACGGGTACGGGCGGAGTTTGCCGGGGTGACGGTCGTGGACAGCGACCGTGTCATGGTCATGACGGAAACCCGGCTGCCGCCCGTTTACTACTTTCCGATGGAAGATGTTCGCATGGACCTGATGGAAAGAGCGGATCACCGCACCAATTGTCCTTTCAAGGGCAACGCCTCGTACTGGACGCTCACAGTCGGAGACCGCGAAGTCGCGAACGTCATGTGGGGCTACGAAGACCCGTATCCGGAAGCCTCGACCATCAGGGGCTACGTGGCTTTCTACGAAGATCTTCTGGATAAGTGGTATGAAAACGACCTTGCGTCCTCGAGCGGCCCGGCGCCGGAGCGCCACTATGACAATCCACTGCTGGCATGGCTTATCCATGAGGCACACGCGTTTACCGATTCGAAGCTGCTTACCCAAGCGCTAGCTGAAAAAATAGTGGACGTAGGAATTCCACTGATGAGATTAAACCTGATCCTCCGCACCCTGCACCCGCAGCTTATGGGCGTGGCGTATCGATGGTGGCGGGCAAAGGAAGAGATCAGCGAACGCCCGATTCCGTATTCACAGCTCGAGCAGCCCGGATATCTGAACAGTCCGCTGGTTTCCATTTTCGAAGGTGCGGGAGGAATTCGCCGCCGCATGGAAGGGCCGAACCCGGTCCTCGATTTTCCAATACTCGAGGAATTACGGGCCGAGGGCGCGACGGACTACGTCGCCATGCCGATCACTTTCTCCGACGGTCAGATCAACGCACTTACGATCACTTCCGATCGCCGTGGCGGCTTCAGCACGGATGACCTGGGCCACATCTACGAGATCCTGTCGATATTGGCTCGATTGTATGAAGTCCACGCCATGCGTCGCACGGCGGTCACGCTGCTCGACACCTACCTTGGAAGCCACGCGGGTAAACGAGTCCTCCAGGGACAAATCAAACGCGGCGACAAACAGAATATCAATGCCGTAATCTGGTTCTGTGACCTGAGGGAATCGACGCCGCTGGCGCAGAGCCTGTCGAGGGACGAATTTCTCGGGGCCCTGAACCAGTTCTTCGACTGCATGGCCGGCGCCGTGTTGGACCACGGGGGCCAGGTGCTGAGGTTCATCGGCGATGCCGCCCTGGCGATTTTTCCGCTTCAGACCGGACAGGGATCACACTACGCCGGCCGACCCGATGAAGCCATCGTTACGGCCATTGCGGCCGCCCGTGAGGCTGCGGGTCGTATCGGAACTCTCAATGAAAAGCGCCGGAACAAAGGCTGGCCAGCTCTTGAGTTCGGCATTGCGCTTCATGTTGGTGAAGTAACCTACGGCAATATTGGCACCGAGAATCGTCTCGAGTTCACGGTCGTCGGCGACGCGGCGAATCGTGCCGCGCGCATCGAGGCAATGTGCAAGACGTTGAACGAACCGGTGTTGCTGTCCGAGGAGATTGCCCGGTACTTTCCGGACGACAGCCGGTCGCTGGGCCGCCACCAGCTTCGCGGTGTCGCGGAACCGCTGGAGATTTTCGCGCTGCGTTCGCCTGGTACAACCCCGGCGAGTCCGAATTGACGGGCTAGCGCCGCAAGGATTGCCGGCGTTCTAGTTGGCGCGTATCCAGATCGACGTATCGTGATAGACGGCGCCGCCGTTGGGAGCGCCGCGTTCGGCGCTGACCAGGGCATTGATGCCGACGCCTTCCTCGAACGAGACGTTTGGCCATATGCTCTCACACACCACTACTCCCCGCTGCACGCCGTCAAACTCTTTCACGTGGATTGCCAGGCTGGCCCGGTCATTGCCGATGCGGACGCGTTCCCCTTCCCTCACACCTATCGCCCTGCAGTCCTCCGGGTGGATCAGCAGCGTGGGCCTGTTTTCCCTCCTCCGTGAAGTCGGCGTTTCGGTAAAGCTGGAATTGAGGAAGTGCCGCGCCGGAGCGGCGACCACGCGGAAAGGACGTTGTTCGTCTTTATCGTCTATGACGTCGTAGTGGTCGGGCATCCCGGGCATGGCGTCGTGATCAAGCCCGAGGTCCGACCAGCAGGGTCTGAAGTGGAAACGCTTGTCCTCATGGCCGAAGCCGTTGAGGTAGTGCGCGCTTTCGAAATCGAGCGCACAATCGTGCCAGCGGTGCGCGTGGATCTTGCCGGCTTCCGGGAAGCCGGATCGCTTCAGCGCACCGTCGATAAGCTCCCACTCGGACAATTCAAGGCCGGGGTGAGATACACCGAGCCGGGATGCGAGCTGACACAGTACCCAGTGGTTGGACCGGCACTCGCCGGGCGGATCTAACACTTTACGAGCTACCTGCAAAAAGGTGTGGCCGCTGGCTTGATACACGTCGTCGTGCTCGAGGAACGTGGTCGCGGGAAGAACGATATCGGCCATGGCCGCGGTGTCGGTCATGAATTGTTCGTGCACGCAGACGAACAGGTCCGTGCGGTAAAATCCTCTTCGCACATCGACGAGCTGTGGAGCTACCACCATCGGATTGGTATTCTGAATGAACAATGCATTGACCGGCGGGCCGTCCTTCAGGTCCGCTTCGCTGCCACACAGGATCGGCCCGATCCGCGACTGATCGAGCACGCGCGTGCTCTGGTCCAGCACATCCAGACCCATGATCCATGTCTGATCTATGCCGTATATGGCGTTGTTACTATACAGCGCACCGCCGCCCTTGACCTGCCATGCACCCTTCACTGCCGGAAGGCAACTCACGGCGTGCACGTTCACCGCACCGTTACGCGAGCGTGAGAAGCCGTAGCCTACCCGGACGAAGGGCCGAATGGCGCTTCCATACATGTGCGCGAAATCGACGATCTGCGACTCATCGAGGCCGGTAATCCGAGACGCCCAGCCCGGCGTCCTGCTACCGAGATGCCGTTCGAGTGCTTCCGGATCATCGGTGTACTTGCGCATGTAGGCCCAGTCCGCGTAGCCATCTCGAAACATCACGTGCATGACGGCGCACGCCAGTGCACCGTCGGTACCCGGCCGCAGCATCAGGTGCATGTGGGCCTTTTCCGCTGTGCCCGTACGATAGGGATCGACGACCACCAGCCGGGCATCGTTATCGCGCTTAGCTCTCGCGATGTGATGCATCACGTTGACCTGGGTACTTACCGGGTTCCCTCCCCACACAACGACCAGGTCACTGTGAGCGATCTCGCGTGCGTCGACGCCTCGCTTGACGCCATGACGCAGGCACTCGATATTGTCGCGCTGCACCAGACCCATGGTGCCGGCATAAAAATAGGGCCATATCGCTTCTCTGCCGTCTCGCTGTGCGGTGACTGTCAATTTGTCCGCAATGTAGTCCAGCGCCTCGCCCCAACCGATCGGAGTATACGCCGCGATACCGATGCCTTTTTCGCCGGTTCGCCGGAGTGGTCGGAGCAAGCGATCAGGATGATGCACGCGTTCGGCATACCGCGCCACCTTGGCGCAAATCACGCCCGCCGTATACGGATTCCCCTTGGACCCGTAGATCCGGCCAATGGTATTTTTATCAATGCGTTCGACCTCCAACGCACAGGTGCTCGGACAGTCATGCGGGCAGGCGGAGTGAACGCGTTCGGTCACGGATGCTGATGGCCGCCGGGGCCGTGCGCGTGCCCGTGGGATATCTCTTCCTCCGTCGCGTCACGCACATCGACGATGTCGATGTCAAAAGTAAGCGTCCTGCCTGCCAGAGGATGATTGGCATCCACATCGGCCATGAATTTTCCGACCTTGATGATTGTTACGTCGAGCGGCCCCTGGCTCGTTTGGAGCGCAGCGACATCTCCACGCTTGAGTTTCTTTTTGGTACCGAAGTGCTTGACCGGGATGCGCTGTACCGCCTCCGGGCTGCGGTGGCCGTACGCCTTTTCGGGCGGCACGGTGACGCAGAAGTTGTCTCCGTTGCGCCGGCCCTCCATGGCCTCCTCGAGCCCCGATATCAGTCCTCCGTGGCCGTACAAAAACAACATCGGGGCTCCCTCGCGGGAATGCTCGAGCTCGGTGCCGCCCTCGCTAAGTTTGTAGTGAAATGACACCACCTTGTTTTTTTCGATCCGCATTGTTTCGGGTATGCTCCCTAAACTGGATTCAGTTCTGGCAAAGTATACCCAAGAAAACGGCGCGGGGCGCGCCTCATCCAAGCTCGCCGGACATAAGCCCAATTCTTGGGAGGGGCGCCCTCGCCGTGATTAGGTATCCGCTGCAATCTCCTCTTCTTAAACTACTCAACCGAAGTGAAATCGAACACCCGGACAGTATGTCAACTGTCGTCACGCCAGCGACGGGTCCAGACGGTGATTGCGGCAAGGCACGCCGCCACGGCCAGCCCACCCCACAAACCCGGCTGCCAGAAGAACACCGCGAATTGCGACAGGGAAAGATCGCGGGCATACGACGATGTGATCCCGATCAAACCGACCAGGAGGCTGCTTTCACCGCCGCCAAAACGATGTCCGAACGGGATGCGGTCCGCAACATGCCCGCCCAGCCCTATACCCGTGGAGAAGATCTGATCGAGCAGGATAATCACCACAGGTATTGTCAACGCGGCGACGAAAGGAGTGCGTTTAGCCCAGGAGGAACAGAACAGGAACCAGGTCTGCAAGGGCAGCGTCCATAGTGATGTCAACAGCAGAATGAACAGGAGATTTCGCCAGTAGACCCCCAGGTCGATGAGACCGAACAATCCGCTGTTGCCCTTCCCGCCCATCGACTGTATAGCAAGCGTTGCCACGTGGGATACGACAATGGTCAGCCAGATGATAAGCGGGATCACTACTGCCGCCACGAACAGCTTGGCCAGCACCGCCAGGGTATCGGAGACCGGCAGTGACCGCCAGAACAGGATGCTTTTGTCCTTGCGCTCCGCATACAGGCAGTCGACCAGATAGAACATGACGAGAAATGAGAACACGAAGAACACGATCGACCCCAACGAACCCAGCGTCGTGCCAACGACCTGTGATGAAACTTCCGCCGGCGCCAGACCCAGCCACATAGCCGCGCCGGAAAATCCAAGATTAGCAAGAACGACGAGCATGAGCATGATCAGCGGCACACGCCAGAGGTTTTGATGCTCCCACAGCTCGCGCATCACCAGCGTAGTGAATTTATTCATTGCCGCTTCCCTTTACTTTGGCGACAAAGAGTTCGGCAATCCCGGGAACGCCCACTGTGCCGTGGTTCCGCAGGTCGGCGGCTGTCCGGTTCTCGAATATGAGCACCTCGTTTGCGCCAACCGTGCGTGCGTGGATGGGCCCGAGTCGAAGTGCACGCTGTGCCGCTTCCCGTTCGATGGTGAGGCGCAGGAATCGGTTTGGGATATCGGACTTAAGCATGTCGAAAAGGATCCGGCCCTGATGGATGAACATGATCCGTGTCAGATACTGCTCGATCTCCTCGACCTGATGCGTCGTTACCACAATGCTTCTCTGGGGCGTAAAGTAGTCGTTGGCGAGGGTGTCGTAGAACTCGGTGCGAAAGATGATGTCCAGGCCGAGCGTGGGCTCATCCAGCACCAAAAGCCGCGCATCCACCCCCATGATGAGCGCCAGGTGCAGTTGGGTTTTCATACCCTTGGACAACGCCCTGACCCGCTGGTCCGTCGTCACTGACGTGCGTTCGAGGTAGTCCAGCGTCCTGTCGCGATTGAAATTTGGGTGTACTCCGCCCATGACATCAAGCAGCCTTTTGACCGAAATCCATTCGGGCAGTGAGGCCACGTCGGCGATATAGCTCATGGACTGTAGCAGCGCCGCCCTGCTCCTGCGGGGCGACTGACCCAGGACATTTATCTCGCCGTCGTAGTGAATCAAGCCCAGCAACGATTTCAATAGTGTAGACTTGCCCGCGCCGTTGGGGCCAATGAGGCCGACGATCTCGCCGGCGGTTACATCGAAACTGACGTCGTCCACCGCACGCGTTGAGCCGTAACGTTTGTCCAGGTTTTTTACAGAAATCAATGGTTCCATCTGCTAACTGTTATCCAATCGTCGCCATGCGCCCAGCAGGCTCAACCGCGGCGGTACAACCCTCGACGCCGGCGTTTCCCGATAGTTCACCCGGAAGCTAAAAATATCCCATGCCCAAGCATTTGCATGACTCCTCGAAGGCACTGATTCTGATGATTCTGTCTACCATCGTTCTCGCCAGTATGCATGGAATGGTGAGGCACCTGGGTGGGGATCTGCATCCTTTCGTTATTGCCTTCTATCGCAATCTTTTTGGACTGATCGCCGTCCTTCCACTCGTCTACCGTATCGGAATGTCGGGGCTGCGGACTTCCCGGCAATTGTTGAATCTGCTGCGCAGTGTAACAGGAATCATCGCCATGCTGACCTGGTTTTACGGTCTGGCAACGGTGCCTACCGCCGAGGCAACCGCATTGAGCTTCACCGCAGCGATATTCTCGGCACTTGCCGCCTTCTTTTTTCTTGGAGAAAAAATGCGTCTGCGCCGCTGGGTTGCCATTTTCGGCGGATTCATCGGTGTTGTGGTAGTGCTCCAACCAAACTCCGAAAACTTCAATCCCAATATGTTCTTTATCCTGTTGTCATGCGTGTTCTGGGGGCTTTCTGTGACTATCGTCAAATCTCTGACGCGCACGGATTCGAGCACGAGCATCGTGACGTGGATGGCAATCCTGCTTACGGTCATGTCTCTCCCGCCCGCCCTGTTGTTCTGGCAATGGCCGGATCCATCTGACCTGCTCCTGCTCGGCGTCATGGGCATGCTTGGGACGCTTGGCCACCTGTGGATGGCGAAAGCCCTGTCGCTGGCCGACACTACCGCCGTCATGTCGATAGATTTCATGCGCTTGATCTGGGCCGCACTGATCGGCGTTTTCTTCTTTGGAGATGACTTTGATGCCTCGACGTTAGTCGGCGCCATCATCATATTCAGCAGCGGACTGTATATCATATTCAGGGAATCGGTGGCTCGACAAAACACAAACGAGATATAACAACGACATTCTTCCGTACTGTTCGAGTGCCACAATCGCCCGATCCGGATCGACGCCTCGAGACATTGCGCGGTCGTCTTTGCGGACAGCCTTACTTCGAACCTCGAATTACACTGGACAGTTTTGCCGCCGCACGCCGCATGGCCGGCAGGTACTGTCGCAGTTCCGGCACGCTGCGTCTTGCCGTCGGGGCATGGACCGCGATGGCAAAACAGATGCGCTCATGTTCATCGAGTACCGGGACCGCAAGCTAGATCAGACCGTCCTGGTACTCCCCTTCATCGATCGAAATCCGTTCTTTCCCGATGCGTTCCAACTGCGTGTTGAGTCGAATCGTATCGGTTATGGTCCGGTCGGTGTGTCGGTCCAGGGTCAGGGTTTGCAGCATCCGGTCTCGTTGCGACCTGGGCATCAGGGCGAGGAACAGTTTTCCACTGGCGGTACAGTGCAGCGGCACGCGTGAACCAATGGGCAGGTGGATCCGGTAAGGCCAGTTGGCCTCGACCCGGTCGAAGTAGACAATATGGCTGCCGTCCAGCGTCGTGCAATTGCAGGTTTCCTCGATTTCCTCCGAC
>CAMYOI010000080.1 GCA_947259955.1 uncultured Gammaproteobacteria bacterium | reverse complement strand
GTCGGATTGAATGTTGCGGATGCCCCCAGGACTTGTTGAACGAATTCTTCCCTGTCCTCGAACGAACCATCGAAATCCGTCTCGCCGTCGGCTCGCAGAATGAATGCTTCATATTCGTTGCCGCTCTGCGTCTCATGGCCCGCGCGGATCTGGACAGCCGTGTTGTCATGGCCGTCATCGTCCGGTTGATCGAAGCCAAAAGGTCCGGGTACCGGTTTTCGCGCATCGAAGCCATCGGTTCTGTCTTGAGATGCGGCGACGCTGTAGTGTGTACCGTTGTGCTTACCGTTGACGTTGGCTCCGAGCTGCATGGTATTGTAAGTACCGCCAGCGGTTGTTACGCCGAAGTTGGTTGGCCCGCTGCCCTTGCGCGTGAAGATTTGAATGACACCACCGATGGCCTCCGATCCGTAGATGCTGGATTGCGGTCCCCGCAAGATTTCTATGCGTTCAATCTGATAGATCGGTATCAGCTGAAACGCGGTGAGGCCCAGCGTCGCGGACCCCACCCTGATACCGTCCACGAGAACAAGGACGTGGTCAGCTTCCGAGCCTCGAATAAAAAGGCTCGCAGCCTTGCCCGGCCCGCCGTTTTGCACGATGTCCAGACCAATGGACTGGTTGAGAAGTTCGGGAAGGGCCTGGTATTGCAGCCTGTCTATCTGTTCCCGCGTGTAGACGGTAGTCGCCGCTGGCAGGGCATCGATCGATACCGGGTGCCGGGTTCCGGTAACGACAACTTCAGGTGTCTTTGCCGCGTGGATGTGGGGGGACAAGACTGCACATGCCGTGCAGCAAAGGCCAACTGAAATGCGTCTGATGATCGCGATCTCCTTGTTACTGTGCTCACCCGCACGAATGCGTTGCACGGAGGAGTCGCTCACATGGGCGCTGGTATTACCCTCCGCAACACCGTTTTCGATGATCTTCAGGCCGGTCTCCGGGCTGGTGACTCCAAACGATCTGGACCGGCACCTTCCCACCCCCTCATCGGAGGCAGTGGCGTCTCGCCGGTCCTTCAGGTCACATACCGTTGCGGGGGCAGCGCCGGCCTTCCACCGGCTTCCCGTTCACCTGAAGCAAGTGCGTCAACTTATATGCATTTGCCGAACCTGTCAATTTCGACATCCAGATTGCGTAATCAAGACTGCTGCAGCTATCGCTGTTTTCCTGGGCTCCGCCAGGGGATGACGAAGAAATCTTCACCCTGCCCGAATCGTGCGTCGATGTTGTATACGCTCGACAGGTTTTCCGGCGTGAGCACGTCGCGAGCCGACCCAACGGCAACTATCGCGCCCTCGTGCATTAGCGCAAGCCGGTGACAAAAGCGCGCAGCAAGCGTCAAATCATGAATCACGACAATGACGGCGTGGTCTTCATCGCTGTAGTCGCGTAATAACTGCATGATCTGAAGCTGATGGGCTGGATCCAGTGCCGCAACCGGCTCGTCCGCGAGCAGGAGGGGGGCGCCGACCGCCAGAGCGCGGGCGAGCAATACTCGGGTTCGCTCCCCACCTGAAAGCGTAGTCACGGTTCGCTCACCGAGTTGCCGGAGGTCGGTCTGGTCAAGTATTCGCTCTACCACCGCCCGATCTTCGGCCGTGAGTCGTTGCCAGCCAGGCCGGTGGGGAAAGCGTCCCAATGCGACCAGACGTTCCACGGTCAGTGGCCAGTTAACCGGTCCCTGTTGCGCGAGATAAGCGACCCGCCGGGCGCGCTGCTCGACAGGAACGCTGTTTAGGGAGGCACCCTCAAGTTCGATGCTGCCCTGCCGGGTGGGGATGAGTTGCAGCACCGCCCGCAATAACGTGGATTTGCCCGCTCCGTTCGGTCCAAGCAGTCCGAGTACTTCGCCGCGGCGAACGGTCAGGTCGACACCCCTTACGATTTTCTGGTTACCCAGGCTGACTTCCACGTTCCTGATCTTCAACATGGGGGGTACACTAGATCTGCCAGCGACGTGTTTTGAGTATCAGAAATAAAAAGAACGGGGCGCCGACGATCGCGGTGAGCACCCCAATCCTAATTTCCGGGCCGGAAGGCATCAGACGAACAGCGATGTCGGCCGCAAGCAGCATCGCGGCCCCACCGAGCGCACTCACTCCAAGGAGGCGGCCCGGCTGGTATCCGACCAGCGGTCTCAGTAAGTGAGGAATGACCAGTCCGATGAAGCCAATGGCCCCGGTTACCGACACCGCGGCGCCTATGGACAGCGCGACCGCGAGGAAGAGTCGGGTGCGGAGGAGGCCGAGGTTTACACCCATGGACCGGGCGGTGTCCTCCCCGAGGGTCAGCAACTCCAGTGCGTTTCCGGTTCCGACGAACAGCAGCCACCCCAACACGGTCGCGGGCAGCATCACCCAGAGATCGGTCATGCCGAGATTGGATACGGACCCCAGCGTCCAGAGAACGATTTCCTGCACAGCGTAGGGGCTTGGCGCTAGATTCAAAATCAGAGACATCAACGCGACCGCCAGTGAATTGATGGCAATCCCGGCCAGCACGATGGTGACTATGGTGGCGTCCCGGCCTGCGAGAACATAGACGAGGATCATCGCAATGAGCGCCCCGAGCATGCCCCCTGACGGCATAAGCACCCATGACACTTCGCCGAATCCAAGATACAGGACGATCACGGCTCCCAGTGCCGCGCCGCTGGAGCTGCCGATCAGGCCGGGGCTGGCCAGCGGATTGCGCAGCAAACCCTGCATGGCCGCGCCACTGATGCCGAAACTGGCCCCTGCAACGGCGGCAATCAGGGTCCTGGGCAGCCTGATCTCCAGCAGCACGAGCTTTACGGCATTTGGAGGTTCGGGGCCAAACAGATCGAACAGGTTGATCTCGCTGGAGCCGAGGTTGATGGAGAATAACATCAGCGCCATCACCAGCAGGCCTAGCGCGGCGACCAGGTGAAAAGGTCTCATGGCGGGCCGCGGCTTTCGACCAGTTGCGCCAGGGCTTCCACATTCATCACGCCGCCGCAGATCCAGTGTCTGATCGGTATGTTGACGGGCGGGCGGCCCGAGGTAATTGTTTCGATTGCCGGGTGCTGCAACAAACGCTGTCCCAGCGAATGGGTACCCGGCGCATAAGGGGAAACAATCAGCCTGTCTGCCCCAATCAGAAGCAACGCTTCCAGCCCGAGAACCCCGACTCCTGATATCCCCGCATCGGTCGCCACGTTATGCCAATTGGCATGATGTAAAATGTCACCGCGCAGTGTCTCACGACCCCCGGTGTACCCGTTCGGCTCGTATATCAAGCCTCTGGGGGCCGGGTACCCGGATCGAACCGGCGGCACCGAATCGAGTCGCTCCTGCATTCGGGCAACCAGCTGAATCCCTCGGACGGGTTTTCCCAGGAGTTCCGCCATCCGTTTTAGGTTTACGTAGACTTCAGCGATGTTGTTGGCGAGCTTGAATATCTCAACCCTGTAGCCGAGTTCGTTGAGAAATCGCAGTTTGGTCGGCGAGATATAGGAGTAAGCAACCACGACATCCGGATCGACCGAGACTAGCTCTTCAGCCTGACCGTGATTCAGGTGATAGCCCGCCGCGCGATCGGCCAGGTACGAGCTCTCCGCATGCCGGGCAAGAAAGGTAATGGAAGCGACCTGTTCCTCGTCTGCCAGCGCCAGCACGAGTTGATCGGTACACAGATTTATCGATGCGATACGCAGCGACCCCGACTGCGCGAAAGCGCTGAAACCTGGCAGCAAAACGGCCAGGACGAAGGCTCTGAAAATTGGCCTGATGCCGGTCAGTCGGGTGAGTTGTCGATGTAGGAAGACGAGAAGAAGAAAGGAATATCCGACCACTGTTCAGCTTTCTGTATATAGGGGTTGTTTCCGTAGGCTTGAAACCATGAATCCACCACCCATCGTTCTCCACTGTGGATTTCCTCGATCTGGCCGGCCCAGTGCTGATCCCAGGCCGTGCGTCGATACGCAGGTTCCACCACGCGGTGAAATCTTAGCAGGCCCTGATTCTGAAACAGCTGCAGAAAAGCGGTCACATTCTTTTCCTCGTCTATACAGTCCATCTGACCGCGCCCGCTTTCGGTCAACTCATCCTGTCCAAGGTCCAGGTAAATGGGAGTGTATTTGCCGACGATGACCTCGAGCCAGCCCGTTGCCTTTTTTATTTGTTCCCGTTCCTGTTCCGCATTTTCGGCGGGTTTCCTGAACCAGTTGGCGACCTGGCTCCATTCCTCGGCGTTGATCCCGATCACTTCTTTGGTATTGCAGCCGAAGTGATAACAGACGGGGATGGCGTGGGGAGTGATCACCCCAGTTGCAAGGGCGGTTCCGGGCGACGTGAACCACCCGCACATCGCAATAAGCAGCACACCGGCCGCAGGCTTATAGCTTTTTAACAATTTGTAATTCATCCCGTTAACATACCCCTGCGATAAACACACATGAGAATTTGTAGATGCAGCCGGCTGCGCTGGCCTTTCGCACGTTGTCGTTATTTGCCCGTTTCGATCAATCAAGCGATATGGTGCTTTTCAGTTTTTTACGTCGCTTTTTCTCTTTCGCGTTGTATTCCGCCATGCAGCCGCCCTGTTCCACCATCGCGCATGCGAGATAGTCGGCTATCTCGACGATTACGGCCCTGATGGCTTTTCCGGCCGGCGTTCTTTTTTCACTGGCCAGTTTACCGCCGAAGCCACCCTTGAACAGGCCAAGGCTGAGACCGCCGCCTTTCGCCCTCGCTTCCACCGTTCTGACGAAATCCAGTTCTCCGGTAGTGCTGTTGACGACGCGAACGTCGACCGCGATATAAGCTTCCTTTTTCTTTCCTCCGATGGAAATGCCGCTGATGCTGATACCGCCTCCCGTTGAAGCCGTGCTGCTTTCAAATGCCGTTACCGTGCCCAGCACGAGATATTCAGCACCCGTTACCATGCCGATCTTGGCGCCCGTACCCGCTTTGATACGGCCATCCGCGGCCAGATCCTGTTCCCTCAATACGGATTCCAGTTTACTGCGCTCCACCACGCGAAACTCATCCGTGTTCGCTAGTTCATTGGACAGCATACTGGCTAGTTCCCGGCCGACACCGCGCTTCCACCAGTACGTGCCGGTGGCCTCATTCTTGAACTCCGCAACACCCAATACCGGTTTGGCCGCATAGCCGGTCTGGTAGAAAAGGGTTGTGCAAGCCACGAAGAAAATCGCAAGTACTGATTTCATTTTGCCTCCCTAAAGGTCCTCTCGCAGATTTCGATCAACGGAAAATAATAGAGAATCCCTGCCGTTTCGAAGAAATAAGCTAGTTTATATTAGCTCGTTTGGGTTCAGCCTGCATCCGGAAATATCCATGCTTCAACCGGCGGGTTGATACGCGGTGGAACCGGATATCCACTCACTGTCCCCCGGTTGTGCAATTTCGGTTTCCAATAGCCCGGGGTGCATCATCTCGATGAACATTTTTGCCTGCGGGGACAGGAACCTCCCTTTCCTCAGCACCACCCCATAACGCCGCTTGGGAAAGAACTTATCCATGGCGACCGTTGCGATACGCGCGCGATCGTGTTCGCTGATGCATATTCCGGTAACTATGGATATCCCTAGGCCCAATTCGACATACTTCTTGATAACCTCCCAGCCGCCGGCCTCGAGTGCAACCTGATAGGTTACCCCGTGCTGCTGGAACACGAGATCAACGATCCGCCAGGTCGCCAGGTGGCGCGGCGGAAGAATGAGCCCATAGGGGCTGATATCCTGGAGGTTCACGGTCTTTTTGCGGGCAAGTGGATGATCTAGGGGCGTTATCAACCACGGGTCGAAGGTAAACATCGGGTAATACTTGATCCCTGGCGGGACCTCGAGCATCGAGCCGACGGCGAAATCGACTTCATCCGCGTGCAGCATGGCCATCCCGTCCCGTCCGGTGACGTTGTGCATTTTCAGCTGGATTCCAGGAAACCGGTCTGCGAATGCCTTGATGGGTGCGGGCAGAATATACAGAATGGTCGACTCGCCCGCTGCGATGTTCAAGTCGCCGTGCTGAAGATTTCCGCACTGGGCGCTGAAGGAGTCGGTCAGGCTGTCGATTTGCTGCACCATGGGTCGGGCCATGTCGAGTAGGATCCTGCCTTCCGGTGTGAGTTTGATGTTGGGGCCCCTGCGTTCGAAAAGCGTCGTGTTCAATTCTCTCTCCAGCGCCTGGATTTGAAGCGATACGGAAGGCTGGCTGAGAAACAGCATTTCGGCGGCTTTGGAGATCGAATCCGCTTGAGCCGCGTAGCAGAAGGCCCGCAGCTGCTTGAGCCGGTTTTGCTTGTAATACACGGGTGGATGCTGGGCCATGGTTGATTTTTTAATCATTAATCCATCTTATACTAAATATTGAAATAATTGCTTTGTCAAATAATACTCGGAGCCCATAGAATCAAACCAGCTATCCCGCTAACTAGGGCTGAGGTGGGTTAACGATACGTACTCCGGCATCCGGAGCGGGTTTGGGCGCCCCGGCTTCGCGCGTGTGTCCCGGAGAGATTACTTTTACAAAACACATGGGTAATTGGGGATAAATGATGGGTAACGCTGAAGCAATCAAGCAACTCGAACAACATTGGACCACGGATTCTCGCTGGCAGGGGGTCCAAAGGGGCTATCCCGCGGAGGAGGTGGTGCGTCTTCGCGGTAGCGTGCAACTGGAGCATAGCCTGGCACGGATGGGCGCTGAAAAATTGTGGAACTATCTGCACACCGAAGATTATGTGAACTCTCTCGGTGCGTTAACCGGTAATCAGGCCATGCAGATGGCGAAAGCTGGTCTGAAGTCGATTTACTTGAGCGGCTGGCAGGTCGCGGCGGATGCCAACAACGCGTTCACCATGTACCCGGACCAGAGCCTTTACCCTGTTGACTCGGTGCCTGCCGTGGTGCGGAAGATCAACAACTGTTTCAAACGCGCCGATGAAATCTACCACGCCGAGGGCGATGGCAGTATCGACTGGTTCGTGCCGATCGTTGCCGACGCGGAAGCAGGATTCGGCGGGGTTTTGAATGCGTTCGAGCTGATGAAGGCCCTGATCGAGGCGGGCGCGGCCGGCGTCCACTTCGAAGATCAACTGGCTTCGGCAAAGAAATGCGGGCACATGGGAGGCAAGGTCCTGGTGCCGACCCAGGACGCCGTACAGAAATTGATCGCGGCGCGACTCGCCGCGGACACGATGGGTGTTCCAACCGTGCTGCTGGCCCGTACCGATGCCGAGGCGGCAAACCTGATCACCTCGGACATTGATCCCAGGGACCGGGAATTCTGCACCGGTGAACGGACCTCGGAAGGTTTTTTTCGAGTTCGCAACGGCCTGGATCAGGCGGTGGTAAGGGGACTGGCGTATGCGCCGTATGTCGATCTGCTTTGGTGTGAAACCGGCACACCGGACCTCGACTTCGCGCGACAGTTCGCGGAGGCCATTCAGAGGGAGAATCCGGGCAAGATGCTGGCTTACAATTGCTCGCCTTCGTTCAATTGGAAGAAGCATCTGGATGACGCCACAATCGCAAAGTTCCAGAGAGAACTGGGTGCAATGGGCTATAAGTTCCAGTTCATTACGCTCGCCGGCTGGCACGCGCTGAACTACCACATATTCGATCTAGCCGATAAGTACCGGCAGGATGGTATGACTGCCTACGTGGAACTGCAGGAAAAGGAATTCGACTCGGTCGACCGCGGTTACACCGCGGTGAAACACCAGCGGGAAGTCGGCGCAGGCTACTTCGATGCGGTAACGACCGCAGTAAGTGGCGGTGTTTCCGAGCTCACGGCTTTGTCGGGTTCCACCGAAGAGGAGCAGTTCGAGGAAGAACAGGAAGCCGTGGCAGCAGTGAAGTAGCCAAAAGCTCAGCTAAAAAAACCCGGCGCTTCGGCCGGGTTTTTAATGGTTACTGTGTTGTCATTCTACACGGCGGATCTTACCGGCTTTGGGCCCCCTTGGCCCTTGTTCCAGGTCGTACTCCACTTCTTGTCCCTCGGTAAGTGATTTATAGCCGTCCATGTCTATGGCTGAGTAGTGGGCGAATACATCATCACCACCGTCGACGGGTGTTATAAATCCGAATCCTTTGGCCGCATTGAACCACTTTACGGTTCCCCTCATAAAAACTCCTCTTTATGGTGTTAACTTGATTCAGCCGCCGTTTTGCCCAATCTTCGCCGGACGAACTCGACGGAAGCGCAAGTGTTGCTGGATTTGTGCCGCGGGTCAAGAACAAATGGCCCGAATTGCAGTCTCAGAAATCAGTACAAGGACTTGAATTTTGCCCCCAGACCCGCAGAATGAAGGGAACAGGAGAAATTTAAGTGGCAAACGGTTCGTATACATCATGAGTGACCAACCCTACGACCGCGATGAAAATGTTGCGGTGCAAGAGAGCAAACCGCAACTTAAAAAACCAAGTCTATACAAGGTCTTGCTGCTCAACGATGACTATACGCCGATGGAATTCGTTGTCGTAATACTGGAACGGTTTTTTGGTAAACAACGAGAGCAGGCCGTCCAGATCATGCTTCACGTTCATCAGAAAGGGGTGGGTGTTTGCGGTGTTTACCCGCGCGACATCGCCGAATCCAAGGTAAAATTAGTGATGGACTTCTCTAAAGATCACCAACACCCGTTACAGTGCACTATGGAGCCCGAAGAATAGTATGCTTTCTCAAGATCTGGAAGTGTCTCTTAATGCGGCCATTCAGGATGCTCGCAGCCAGCGTCACGAGCTGATCACGGTCGAACACCTGCTGGTCGCGTTACTGGACAATGCCAACGCGGCCGGGGTATTGCGGGCGTGCGGCGGAAATCTGCCGCAGCTGCGGGAGGACTTGGTGCATTTTCTTAGTGAGAACATGACCAGCCTTTCGGACGAAAGTGCGGATACTCAGCCCAGTCTGGGTTTTCAGCGCGTAATCCAGCGCGCCGTGCTCCACGTGCAGAGCGCGGGCAATAAAGAAGTCACCGGTGCAAACGTGCTGGTTGCCGTATTCGCGGAAAAAGAATCGCACGCGGTATATTTCCTCCACAAGCAGGACATCACCCGCTTCGACGTTGTCAACTATATTGCACACGGCATTTCCAAGGTCGGCGAAAGTGCGGCTGGTTTGCCGGCTCCGGAGGAGCAGGTCGCTAAGGATGAGGATCCCCGGGAAACCAGCGCCCTGGAAGCATTCGCCATCAATCTCAACCAGCAGGCACAGTCAGGTCGGATCGACCCGCTGATTGGCCGTGCACATGAAATCGAGCGCACCATTCAGGTGCTGAGCCGACGTCGCAAGAACAATCCTCTGTACGTTGGTGAAGCGGGTGTCGGCAAGACTGCGATCGCCGAAGGTCTGGCTAAAAAAATTGTGGATAGCGAAGTCCCGGAGGTGCTGGCAAACAGCACGGTGTATTCTCTTGACATGGGCGCTTTGCTTGCCGGAACGAAGTATCGTGGAGATTTCGAGCAGAGATTGAAACTGGTGCTTGCGGAACTCAAGCAGCGAGAGAACTCCATACTGTTTATCGACGAGATCCATACCGTGATCGGTGCCGGCGCTGCATCCGGGGGGACGATGGATGCATCCAACTTGCTTAAACCCGTACTTCAGTCCGGTGAATTGAAATGTATCGGGTCGACGACCTATCAGGAGTACCGGGGAATCTTCGAAAAAGACCGGGCTCTGTCAAGGCGTTTCCAGAAGATAGACGTGGTCGAACCTACGGTGGATGAAACGTATGAAATTCTTCGCGGATTGAAATGCCACTTCGAGGAGCACCACGAAATCAAATACACCAACCAGGCATTGCGTGCTGCTGCCGAGTTGTCTGACCGCTATATCAACGACCGCCATATGCCGGACAAAGCCATCGATGTAATCGATGAAGCAGGTGCACACACGAGGCTGCAGCCGGCGAGCAAGAGAAAAAAGACGATCGGGGTGCACGATGTCGAAAAAATAGTCGCGAAGATCGCGCGAATCCCGCCCAAGACGATCTCGGTTTCGGACAAGGATGCGCTCAAGACTCTGGAACGCGACCTCAAGCTGGTAGTTTATGGACAGGATGAAGCCATCGCCGCACTGTCCTCCGCGATTAAAATGTCGCGTTCCGGACTTGGCAATCCGGACAAACCCATAGCGTCGTTTTTGTTCTCGGGCCCCACGGGCGTGGGCAAGACCGAGGTAACCAGGCAGTTGGCACACGTTCTGGGTGTGGAACTCATCCGTTTCGATATGTCCGAGTATATGGAGCGGCATACCGTATCGAGGTTGATCGGTGCCCCGCCCGGTTATGTGGGTTTTGACCAGGGTGGATTGCTGACCGACAGTATCACCAAGCACCCGCATTCGGTGCTGTTACTGGATGAGATCGAAAAAGCTCATCCGGACGTGTTCAATCTGCTGCTTCAGGTTCTGGACTATGGAACGCTGACAGACAACAACGGGCGCAAGGCGGATTTCAGGAATGTAATCATCGTAATGACAACCAATGCAGGTGCCGAGCGTATGGCACGGTCCTCAATGGGATTCACCCGGCAGGATCATCTCGGTGACGACATGCAGGAAATCAAGCGTATGTTTACCCCCGAGTTCAGAAATCGCCTGGACTCCATCATTCCCTTCAAGCCCTTGAGTACGGAGACCATAGGCCACGTCGTCAACAAGTTCATTATGGAGGTGGAGCAGCAGCTCGCAGACAAGCACGTCACCCTGGAAGTCGACGACCGGGCGAAGAAATGGCTGGCTGAGCACGGCCATGACCCGGCCATGGGGGCGCGTCCCATGGCGCGCCTTATCCAAGACAAGATCAAGCGGGCACTCGCCGATGAGCTGCTTTTCGGCGGATTGAGCCAGGGTGGTGGCCATGTGACGGTCAGTGAGGCAGAAGGCGAGTTGACTTTCGACGTTAAATCGGCAAAGAAACAGCTCGTGCCAGCTCGCGATAGCGAGGCTGAAAAGCCGGGCTAGCTAGTGTACCCCGTCGTAAATTCTGTGACATTCAGCGAAGCGACAAGCATCCGAATTCAAGGTGCATTCGCGAAGCACTAGCGAGCTAATGGTCGCTTCGCCCTGCGGGAGTCCCCCAAGAACCACGGCTACGGCGTTGCCCCTCTGGCCAATATCTGGATATTGCCTGCGAGGCGCGCCTTGTCCCCGTGCTCTTGGGGGCTCTGAATGTCACAGAATTTACGACGGGGTGCACTAGAGACCCTCGTAAGATTTCAAAAGCATTGTCGTGTCGGGGCGGCTCTTCCTTTGTTCCACGATCTTGACCGGCAGATTATGTTTGTCGGGTGCCAGCCAAATAGTGAGCTTGCGGTCCGGTCTTTCGTGCCTCACCTGTTCGATACGCACGGTCTGGAATTGGCCAAGAGGGGTGGAAACGGCTTCCTCTGAAATGCTCAGATTTTCAAATTGCCGGACTTTTCTTCCCCCGACTATATGCAGGGTACGCCTCTCGAAAGTCGATGCGCCGCCCACGATGAAGGCGTAGGGTACGCTGCAATTGTCAACGATGTAGCCGTCCGAAATCACGATATTCTCCCCGCTGCTGAATATGACCCGGCGCTCCGCCCAGTCAAAGGTCACCGACTGATCGAAAGCGTCTCGTCCTTCTCGGGCGATTCTGTATTTTTCGGGGGTCAGCACATTTTTATTGGTGGAAAACCGGCAGTACTCCCGTACGGTGCCGCCCAGCAGTATGGAAGCCATGCCCTCGGCACGGGTTTCCGCCGTCACTTCGTATGCTTCTCCCTGCCGATCCAGCTTGCTGATGAGGCTGCCGAGTTCCGCGATGCCCAGGCTGACCTGGTATACCAGTTCCATCGAATCGGGAAGATCATTGGCGAGGGTGCTGCCCCAACCCGGTGCGATTGAAATCATAACAATCAGAAGCGTAGTTTTCAGGGTCCGAATCATTCTGATATCAGTCGATTGATAGGCATGTCGTCGAGAAACACCCGATCGCC
>CAMYOI010000079.1 GCA_947259955.1 uncultured Gammaproteobacteria bacterium | reverse complement strand
AATCTCCTGTCCCGGTTCAGTTCGTTGTCACTATTTCGCTTAGATAATCAAGCACCTCGCGCCGGCGCTCGTGGATGAGCAGGGCGGTCAATTCGCCCGATCGCGCGTCGTTTACCAGTTTTCGCACCGCTTCGAGCTCGTTACGCTCCCGGTCGATTTTCTCCGGCGGTATTCCCTGGGCGGTGAATTCGTTGTAAAGGATATCTGCCGTCACGCCCCGATCGCGGCCGCGGGCATAGTCATCCATCTCCTTGATGACGACCCGATCCCAGCGGGATGCGCATGCCGTAATCGCTAGATCCCGTATATCCTTGTCGCTTCGGTCACCGGCCTGTCCGATGAGCAGCGTCCGGCGGCTGGCGGGGATCGCCGCGGCCATATTGACGAACGCCGTCATGCCGTGTGGATTGTGCGCAAAATCGACGAGAAATGTGGCGCCTTTGATGTCATAGATATTGCAGCGTCCGGGGTTGTCGTTGGGGTCCATAGCGCATAATCCGGCGCGGATGTTGGGCATCGAAATACCCAGGCCGAGGGCCAGACCGACCGCCCCAAGAGCGTTGTACACATTGTGACGTGCGGCACCCTTGAAGGTAATGGGTATTTCGTCTATTTCCACAACCGCACGGCTGGACCCTTGCTGCGCTACCGTGATAAAACCATCGGTAATGGTACATGTCGTACCGCCTGCTCTGGCCTGTTCGACAAGCAACGGATTTTCGGAATCCGGGCTGAACCAGGTAATGTTGAACGCGGATCCTTTCGCTCTTTCGGCAAGGCGATCATCGTCCGCGTTGAGCACCAGGGCAGAGTTCTCCTCAAGAGCGCGGGTAACTATCCACTTGACGTCGGCAAGCTCGTCAACGTTGTGAACGCCGAACTCACCGAGATGATCCGACGCAACATTGGTAATGAGAACTGCATCCACGCGATCCACGGCCAGTCCTCGGCGCAGCAATCCGCCCCGGGCGGTTTCCAGCAACGCCAGATCAACGCTGCGATGCCGCAGCACGGCCCTTGCGCCGCCGGGGCCCGAGTAGTCGCCGGCGTCCAGGATGGTGTCGCCGGCGGCGATCCAATCGGTTGAACTCAGCCCCACGGTGTACCCCGCTGCCCGCGCGATGCTCGCGGCCAGGCGCACCGAGGTGGTCTTGCCGTTGGTGCCGGTAATCACCCCAACCGGAATGGTTCCCAGTGCGTCCCATGGAACATCGGATAGGTCGGGGACGGTGTCGAGAGCCCAGTTTCTGCTGTATCGTCCCAACCCTACCGAAATCTCATCTGAATCCATCAGCACGGGTATATCTCGGGCGATCGCCTCGGCACGCAGCGCGATCGCATTGGGGTTGCTTTCATCGCGAATCGAATCGCGCAACTTTTTCGCGTCTCCCGTTAGGTCCGGTTCCGATCCACCGCCGACAATGTAGTCAGCGGCGTCGAATGCCCAGTCGTTGATATCGGTGGCGGCATACAGCGCGTCCACGGGCGCCGAGATCGCCAGGCTGGCGCCGTGCTTGAAGCGGCGAACACAGGTGTCCCCGTCGTCCCAACCGACCGCGTCGAGCATCCTTCGCACCTGCGTGCGCCAGGCATCGATGGCAACGTCAGGGTCGTCTTCCTCGAATACGACGTCGATGACGGCACCAGGCTTGTCCCACAGCAGGTTGGGGCCGGTCAGGCGGCGCGAATTCAGACACCGCATCGGCTAGTCTTCGGTTTCCCTGGCGATGCGCACTCCGCGTTCGTCGCGGATCAGTTCCATATCCTCGTCGAATTCGAAATCGCCGATGATATCCGAGGGAATTTCCACGGCGGCGGGTTTGACCTGGGCGGCGACAACGTCTTCGTCGGGCTTGAAGTAGATGATCTGCTTCCAGGACCGAGCGATCTGGTCGGCCAGCACGAGCAGAAGATCGCCGGTTCGCGCCGCGCGCAGTGCGGTGCCAATAGCCTCCTGTTCGTCGGGTATGATCTGGATGTGCTGCTCGTCAACCCCCGACTCGCGCAGCGCCCGGGCGATTATCTCGGGCACCTCTTTGTCTCCACGCCCGCGCCGGTTGTCGTCCCTGCGGCAGATGTAGTGGTCGAAATGCCCGGCCGCGATCCTGGCTACTTCCTCGATATCCTCGTCGCGGCGGTCGCCGGGCATGGTGAGCACGACGAGCTTCTGCCCCAATGTGTCGAATCTGTCGACGACGTCACAGATGGTCTTAACCGCCGCCGGGTTGTGGGCGTAGTCCATGATGACCTTGAACGGCAGTTCGTCGTACACATTGAGTCTTCCCGGCGCCTGAAAAAACGTGGTGTCGAAAGTGCGCAGCCCGTGCCTGATATTGTCGAGGTCGATACCGAGGTTGTAGGCCAGTGCGGCGGCGAACATCGCGTTCTGCACGTTGTGCAGGGCACGGCCCTCGAGGGTGGCCGGAATCAGGTGAGACCACAGCAGCGGAATGTGGTGACCGTTCTCGTCATACAACGTGATCATGTGGCCGTTGATTCCCTGCTCCAGTACCACCGCCAGCCCGCCGGCCTGGATGTGTTCGCGCACCAGGGGGTGCGTCCGGTTCATCGTGATGTAGCACAGTTTGTCCGCGTTGCTGTAGTCGGCCATTTTCAGACACAACGGATCATCGGCATTGAGGATAGCCGTGCCGCGGGCCACCTCGATCACGACGCGCTTGACTTCGGCCAGCTGTTCCAGGGTGTCGACGCCGCGAAGTCCTAGGTGGTCGGCACTCACGTTGAGGCACGCGGAGACGTCTGACTGCCGGTAGCCCAGGCCACTGCGCAGCATGCCTCCCCGCGCGGTTTCGAGCACCGCCGCGTCCACCGTGGGATCGCTGAGGACCATCCTGGCTGCGGTGGGTCCGGTCATATCGCCACTTACCGTGAGGCGGCCGTCGATGTAGACGCCGTCCGTGGATGCCAGCCCCACGGTGTGCCCGGCCATCTTCATTATGTGCGAAAGCATTCGCGCGGTGGTGGTTTTTCCATTGGTCCCGGTGATGCCGGCGATGGGAATGCGGCCGTCGGTGCTCTCGGGGAACAGCATTTCTATGACCGGGGTGGCCACGTCACGAGGTTCCCCCTCGCTGGGCGCGACGTGCATGCGGAAGCCGGGGGCGGCATTGACCTCACAAATAGCGCCGCCGGTTTCGTGATAGGACTTCGCGATGTCCGTGGTGATGAAATCCACGCCGCCGACGTCCAAACCAACGGCGCGGATGGCACGCTCCGCCATTTCGCGATTATCGGGATGGATAACGTCGGTGACGTCGATGGCCGTGCCGCCCGTGGACAGGTTGGCGGTGGAGCGCAGGTAAACGGTCTCACCTTCGCCGGGGACGGTTCTGCGTGTGTAGCCCTTGAACTCGAGCAGCCTGTCGGCCTGATGGTCGAATTCGAGCCGGGTGAGGATTTTCTCGTGGCCGACTCCTCGCCGCGGGTCGCGGTTGATATCGTCCACCAGTTCCTCGATGGTGTGTTTGCCGTCTCCCACGACGTGGCCCGGCACCCGCTTGGCCGCCGCAACCAGCTTGCCGTTGACCACTAGCAGCCGTTGATCCAATCCTTTGATATAGCTCTCGATGACGATTCCGTCGCCGTGCACCTTGGCATTGTCATAGGCGACTTCCAGCTGTTCGGGGGTTTGCACGTCTATGGTAACGCCCCGGCCGTGATTGCCGTCCAGCGGTTTTACTACGACCGGGTAGCCGATGCGCTCGGCTGCCTTCTGGGCGCGCCTCAGCCTGTAGACCAGCGCCTGGCGGGGTACGGGCAGCCCCAGGTCCGCAAGCAGCCGGTGGGTTTCCTCCTTGTCTGACGCAAGTTCCACCGACACGTATGACGTGTTGCCGGTGATGGTGGCCTGGATGCGTCGTTGATGGCAGCCGTGGCCGAGTTGAATGAGGCTTTGGTCATTGAGCCTCAGCCAGGGAATGCCGCGTTCCTCCGCCGCCTTGACGAGCGAGGCGGTGCTGGGACCCAGTGCCCGCTTCTGTGCGAAACGAATAAAGTCGTCCCTTTCTTTGTCGAACTCGAATTCCCGGCCCCGGGCATCGTCGGGTTGCAGATCCCGAGGTAACAGATGATGAACCAGGTCTACGGCCAGGCGACCCGCTTCCAGTCCTACCTGTTCACCCTCGTATTCGTACACGACATCGTAGTGGCCCGGCGCACCGTCGGTCGATCGGGTCTTGCCGAAGGTGACGTTCGCACCGGTGATGTTCTGTAGTTCCAGCGCAACGTGTTCCATCACATGTCCCAGCCATGTCCCTTCGTCCTCGCGCATGCGTCGAATGAATCCACCGGGCACCTGGTACGAGCAACCGTGTTCCTGCAGGCCGGGAAGATTCTCCACCAGGCCGTTTACGAAATCTTCTCCCAGTCTTCCCGTTGGCCAGTTCTCCAGGTCACCCAGGTCCAGCGTTTGTCGAATGACCGGAAACAATGCATAGATATTGGGGCCACGAAACACCGTGGTAGCTAAAATCTTCATCTGGCATCCTCGCTTGGAGTCGTATGCGCGTTGTTGACGACGGCTTTTCACGCCCGTCTCTCACCGGACGGGTTATTGCTGATAATATCCTGTTTTCTAGTTTAATGAGAATTTACAAGACGCACACTTAGATGGGGCGACGGCACTCAACTGAAATTCCATCCCAAGCGGGTCGCCTGGCCATTGTGGGCGGCCGACTGGAAGCAGACAATGCCGCCGTATTCGATGCGATCAGGCCTTTGTGCAGCGGACGAATTGCGGTGATACCGGTAGCATCCCAAATCCCGCAAGAGGTCGGGGCCGAGACCGTGGACAGCTTCATCGGAAACGGCTTCACCGCGGAGCTGATCCCGCTGTTCTGGCAGGAGCGGGGTTCCGCCTGTGATCAGGACCTTGTCGATCTGGTCGGTTCCTGCGGTGGGGTGTTCTTTACGGGCGGCGACCAGTCTAGAATCGTGCACTCTCTTGTACAGAATGACACGGAGACACCTTTGCTCGAAGCCATCAGGGCGATGTACGCCTCGGGCGGACTGGTGGCAGGGTCGAGCGCGGGTGCGGCAATGATGTCCCGGCACATGATCCTGGGGGGGACGTCCAACGAGGCCCTGAGCTACGGAATCGTCGATGACCCTGACGTCCCGGGCCTGGCGCTGGGGAAAGGGCTCGGTTTCTTTCCATGGGGGGTGATCGATCAGCACTTCATTGCGCGCGGGCGGATCGGTCGCTTGGTAGCCGCAGTCAACGCCTGCGGTGAATCGCTGGGCTATGGAATCGATGAAAACACGGCGCTGATCGTCGAGGGTGAAAACGCCGTCGTGCGAGGGGAAACCGGCGTCATCGTTGTCGATCTGTCGCGTACGCTCAATACCAGCGAACACGGAATAGAGGACGTTACTATTTCCTATCTCGATGACGGGGACCGGCTCGATCTGCGGAGTAACCGCGTCACACCGGACGCCGACAAAAAGCCGGTGCGTGTTTCCGGTTCGTCGCTGCGTTCACCGGCCCCGGTCAAGCGCTGTGCGTTCGGTATATACACTCTGCTCGATCTGATGCAGCGCCTTGCCAGGGCGGATACCAGGCGTTACATGCGTGACAGCGTCAGCTCGTGGCCGGACAAGGGTGACGTAGAATGGTGCGTGGAACTCGAGCGCGTGCGCCGGCAATCCCGCGCATTGAAAGCGATGCGCGACGGTCGGCTGCGTTACACAATGATCAATTTTCGGCTGCATATCAATCGCGGTGACAGCATGCGGGCAAGCCGGTTCCCGACGCCGATCCATCTCCACCATGCGGAACGTGCGCCGTCCTCGCAGATCGTGCTGCTGGGCAATTCGCCGCTCAAGTGGCGAGAACGGCACGTCGACTCGCTGCGGCCCTATCTGCGGGAACCGATCGGAGTCATGGCTACCGCCTCCGGGAATACAAGGCAGGTCGCGAGGGAATATGTGGACTGGCTGCGCCGGATCGACATTTCCGCGGAAGAACTGGACGTCACCGAGAACAACATCGAGCAGCGCAATCGGGACAACGGTTTTCTGCGAACCCTCGAGCAGATGGGAACGATACTTCTTCCCGGGGGCAACCAGCGCCGCCTGACCAAGGTCATGATCTATCGCGGCGATGTGACGCCGGTGTTGCGACACCTCATCGGTGCATTCGAACAGGGCACCAACCTGATTGCCATAGGCGGTGCCGCTGCGGCGTTCGGTCAACCGATGATTGCCGAAGGCGATAGTTTCGAGGCCCTTCGATTCGGCGCCTCCGAAGACGCCGGTTCCGAGGGCATGGTGATGGAACCGGGGCTTGGTCTGTTCGAGGCGGGGATCGTCGATCAGAACTTCGTTGCGCGCAGCCGTTTGGGCCGACTGGTGGTTGCCTGTGCCGAGGAAAATGTGCGCTACGGATTCGGACTGTGTGAAGAATCCGGGCTTGTGTTGAGCGAAGACAACCGTCTCCTGAGCGCCATCGGAAGGGAAGGTTTCGTAGTCGTTGCCATGAGAAGCGCCGGTTTATCCATTGCAGACGAAGCGTTCCGTGCACGCGGCGTCGAATTGCAACTCGTGCAGCCCGGAAACATGTTCGACATCCAGGGTGGCATAACTCTGGAATTGCAGTCCGACGGCGCCGCCGGTGCAGTCGAAGAAATGGTGTCGCAGCTGGCGGACGACTGTAACGACATGTTTCGGAACCGCAGCGGCTCGGTCCAGGACGGCTGGCTGAATGTTGCATTAACCCAGGGGACCCCGGCGAGACTGGATATCGAAAGCCGTCGGGTCCGATATTAGTTCGAATTTCTCGACAGGCAGCCGTGCGAGCTTGCTGGAGAAATAAGATTAGGGTCTTTAGACGTCAAGCGGCAACATAGGAGTAATGAGCATGCAGGAACCGACTTTTACCGTGGGTATTGAAGAAGAATACATGCTGGTCGATCCCGAAACGCGCAACCTGATTAGTGAAACCCCGGCGTCGATGCTGCCGCGATGCGAGGAACTTCTGCAGGGCCGTGTGTCCCCGGAGTTTCTGCAGTGCCAGATCGAGGTCGGGACCAATGTATGCAAGACCATCGCCGAGGCCAGGGCGGAGCTGGCCGACCTGCGGCGCACGGTTGCGTCGATTGCGAAGGAGCACGGTCTGGCACTGGTTGCGGTGTCGACGCACCCCATCGCCGCTTCTGAGGTTTTAAAACACACGCACAAGGAGCGCTATGAACAATTGGCCAAAGACCTGCAGGGCGTGGTACGCAGATTGACGATCAGCGGCATGCACGTGCACGTAGGAATCGAGGATGACGAGCTGCGTATGGACCTCATGGGTCAGGCTGTCTACATCCTGCCGCACCTGCTGGCCCTGAGCACGTCGTCACCGTTCTGGAATGGCCACAACACCGGATTGAAATCCTATCGGATCGCGGTGTGGGACGAAATGCCGCGCACCGGGCTGCCGGAGCAGTTCGACAGTTTTTCGGAATATCAGCGCCATGTGAACGTCCTGGTCGAGGCGGGGGTGATCGAGGATGCCACCAAGATCTGGTGGGACATCCGGCCAAGCGCCCGGTTCCCCACCCTGGAAATGCGCGTCAACGACATTTGCACCCGGATGGACGACGGCGTCGCGATTGCGGCAATTTTTCTGTGCTGGCTGCGAATGCTCTATCGACTCAGGCGCAAGAACCAGCGTTGGCGTCGATATTTAATGATGCTGGTGAAGGAAAACCGCTGGCGGGCGCAGCGCTACGGAATCGATGAAGGCCTGATCGACTTCGGGCGCGGAGAGATCATCTCCTACACGGATCTGCTCGACGAAATTATTGAATTGATCCGCGAGGACGCCGAGGCCCTGGGCTGCGTACAGGAAGTCAACCATGCAAGAAAGATCGTCGAGGAAGGAACCAGTGCGCACAGGCAGATCGCGGTCCATGACAAAGCGTTGGAAGAGGGCAAATCGGAGTCGGAGGCGTTGAGTGCCATTGTCGATATGCTGGTCGAGGATACCATGCATGGAATATGATTCGAATGATGCAGGACACCGAGTCATGCGCCTCCTATTTCTCATAACGATTTTCATTGCCGCGCTCGGTGCGGCGACAACCGCGTCGCCGGCGGGGCAGAACCGAATTCCGAACTATGAGGAAGCGCGCTGGCTTTTCTGGAACAAGCTTTATACCAAGGGCGGTAAGACTTTGTACTGCGGTGAATCCTTCGGTTCGAAATTCGAATACAGGAAAGGCATCAATATCGAGCATGTGTTTCCGATGGGGTGGGTCACCAATGGACTGGATTGCGGTACGCGCAAGCAGTGCCGTTCAAACAGCGACCGGTTCAACCGCATAGAAGCAGACCTTCACAATCTGTATCCATCGCGCGTGGACGTTAACGACGCGCGCAGTGCGTATCGCTTCGGTGAGGTGCCCGGCGAGCGGCGCGCTTTCGGCGAGTGTGACTTCGAGGCGGACGAGAGCAAGCGCATCGCCGAACCGCGACCCGCATCCCGAGGCGAAATCGCCCGCGCCATGTTCTATATGAAAGAGGAATACGGTTTAATAATTTTCCGCAGGAGCGGAGAAATTCTTAAAAAGTGGCACTTTCAGGACCAACCGAGCAATCATGAGAAGTGGCGCAACGACCGCATCGAACAGATCCAAGGGACGCGGAACATGTTTGTCGACGATCCCGGTCTGGCCGAACTTGTCCAGTTTTAAAGCCCGCACCTTTTGGTCGCACCGCCACAGGGCTCGCGTAGTAAATTATCGGGTGGAGCGGTTGTTGTCGAGGCATGTTGAGTAAATAATGAATATTAACTTGAATATTCATTATTTATTGCTAATTTTAAGAACATGCCCCAGTTGCAGCAAAATCACCACCTGATCCGTGGCCGGATTCTGGACGCGGCGCGCGAGCGCTTCACGCGCTACGGCTTTGGCAAGACCACCATGGCCGAGATTGCCAAGGATTGCGGTATGTCCGCATCGAACCTTTACCGGTTCTTCGATAACAAGCACGACATCGGTGCGGTGATGGCATGCCAGTGCCTTGGTGACAAAGCTTCGGCGCTCGAGCAGGTGGTGGACGACTCCGGGTTTTCGGGGTCCGAGAAGATCAGACATTTCGTCCTCACCAGTCTCCGCCACACTCACCACCGCTGGTCTTCTCAGCCCCACATGAGCGAACTGGTCGACGCCATTACCGGGACGCGGCGAGACCTCGTCAGCCAGCACCTGGCCCAGACTCGCGGCCTGTTGAAGCAGATCATCGACGAGGGCGTGGCGGCAGGCGAGTTCGATGTGGACGACAGCGGGGGCACCGCGGAGGCGGTCATGGCCGCCATGTTCATATTCGACTATCCGAACATGATGAAATTGTATCCGCTGGAAGTGTTCGAACAGAAGGCCGTAATGGTGGTGGACCTGATCGTGCATGGACTCGAAAAAAGTTGACTGGTTCGCAGGCATTAACTTTTTGACCACTCAATTCGATCAGTGTTGGATTGGCCCTGGCCTCGGGTTTTCTGGCACTGCCGCCGTCATTGATGAAATTCGAGGAGAACAACGATGAGGAAACTGCTGATATCGATCGCGATGCTGAGCCTGCTGCCGCCTGGTGGCTTCGCGGATACGGCGGAAGAGAAGGGGCTGAAGATAGCCGTCGAGGCGGATCGACGTGACCAGGGCTGGCAGGACAGTAAGGCCGCATTGCAGATGATTCTGCGCAATCGGCAGGGCGAGACCAGCGAGCGCAAGATCCGCAGCCGTACGCTCGAAGTCCAGGGCGACGGCGACAAATCGCTGATCATTTTCGACCATCCGGCGGACGTCAAAAATTCGGCGTTCTTGAGCTATAGCCATGCCACCACGCCGGACGATCAGTGGTTGTATCTGCCAGCGCTTAAGCGCGTGAAGCGGATCGCCTCGGCTAATAAATCCGGACCGTTCATGGGCAGCGACTTCGCCTATGAAGACATCAGCTCGCCGGAAGTCGATAAATACAGCTACAAGTGGCTGCGCGACGAGACGTTCGACGGCCAGGAGGCGTTCGTATTAGAGCGTATTCCTCGGTACGAGCACTCCGGCTACACCCGACAGGAAGCCTGGCTGGATAAGGAGCACTACCGGGTGCTCAAGGTCGACTATTACGACCGAAAGGCAGCGTTGTTGAAGACGCTGTTGGCAACGGAATTCAAGCGCTACCTGAACCAGTACTGGCGGGCTCATCGCATGGACATGGAGAATCACCTGACCGGAAAGAGCACGACACTGGTCTGGAGCGACTTCGAGTTTCGCAACGGATTTTCCGAGCGTGACTTCGATCGCAATAGTCTCAAGAGAGCCCGGTGACATCGCGCAAGCAACTACTGCTTATATTCGCGGCCTGGCTGCCGCTTTCTCTGTGGGCAGAACAGAGCGACTGGCAGGTATCCGGATTCGTCTCGGGACAGGCCTGGTATTTCTGGCAAGAGCCGCTCGATCCGATTCAGTCGGATAGCAATGTTTCGCTTGCGGTAAGGCCCGAATTCTACAAAGCATGGAACGAGGGGCGCGATTCGATAAATTTTATCCCATTCGGAAGAGTGGACCAGCGCGACAGCGACCGCACGCACTTCGACATCCGTGAACTCAAGTGGCAGCACGTGGGCTCGGACTGGGAGCTCCGCGTGGGCGCAGATGTCGTATTCTGGGGTGTCGCGGAATCGAGGCACCTGGTGGACATCATCAATCAGACAGACGTGGTGGAGAACATCGATGGCGAGGACAAGCTGGGTCAGCCGATGGTCAATTTTTCGTTGATACGCGACTGGGGGACCATCGACTTCTTCGTGCTTGCCGGATTCCGGAAAAGGACCTTTCCCGGCCCGGCTGGGCGGCCGAGGATCCATCCGCCGGTGAATCCTGACGCCGCGGTGTTCGAGTCCGACGACGAGGAGGAAAGCATTGACCTGGCCCTGCGCTGGTCGCACACGATCGGCAACTGGGACATCGGTCTGTCCCATTTTCACGGCACCAGCCGCGATCCCAGGTTCGGTTTCGATACCGACGAGTCAGGCGCGTTATTTTTGTTCCCGATTTACGAGCAGATCGACCAGACTGGCGTCGATGCGCAGTTTACCTGGAATTCCTGGTTGTGGAAGCTCGAAGCTATTCGGCGAACGGGGCAGGGGGAGTCCTTCAATGCCGCCGTGGGTGGATTCGAGTACACCCT
>CAMYOI010000078.1 GCA_947259955.1 uncultured Gammaproteobacteria bacterium | reverse complement strand
CAGCCCCCCCGTGTGATCCTGTTCGACTGGCATGCGACGCTGGTCGATACCATGGATGCAATGTACCGCGCCATGAATGAAATGCTGTCCATGGCGGGGCAACTCGGGCTGCACGACAGGCTGGTCAGCATGGAAAAAAGCAAAACCGAGGATGATCTGAAGCTAGTGGACTATGTCCGTGCGCACCACCAGCTGCACCCGAAGATCATCGCAGAGCACAGGGTGTCCAGAACTGACCTGCTGGAGGTGCTGTTCGGCGATGACGAAGAGGCTAAGGACATTGCCCACACGGCGTACGGCCAGTGCTACCGCCACCACTATGGCGACATACAACCTTTCGAACCGGAGATACGAGATGTACTCTCGCGACTCAGGCGCCTGCACATCAAGCTTGGGATACTGAGCAACCGGGCACGCGAGTATCTTCTGAACGAGCTTGACACCATCGAGCGCGGATCATGGTTCGCATTGTTCGACTGTGTCGTTGCGGGGGATGACACGAGTCGATTGAAACCGGCACCCGACCCGATTTATCGCGCCCTGGAAGAAATTAAAGTCCAGCCCGGCCCCGATGTCTGGTACGTGGGCGATAGCACCACCGATACTATCGCCGCCAAGAATGCAAAAGTTACCAGCATCTTTTTCAACGGCGCAAGGTGGCACAAGAACTGGATCAAGAAAATATTTCCGGGCACCGAGGAATTTCCGCACCAGCCGGACTACGTGGTGGACCGTTTCGCCGGATTGTTGTCACTCGTTCATTCAGCCATCGACGAATGTGATTCCGCCACCAAGCACCACTTCATACCCTACACGCGCCGCCTGGAGCCTCTGCCGACACCGCGAATAATCCTGTTCGACTGGCACGCAACACTGGCTGACACGCTGGATGCCATGTACGGAGCCGTAGACGACATGCTTCCCAGGCTCGAATCGCTTGGTCTGGCGGGCAGGCTCCTGGATCCGGCGCTCAGTCGCAACGAGGAAGACCGCAAGCTCGTAAAATACGTCCGCAAGTTCTACAAGCTCCACCCAAAGATCAAGGCGGCCAGAAAGATTTCCCGCACTGATATTTTTGAAGTGCTGTTCGGCAAGGACGACGAGGCCAAGCGCATCGCCCACGAGGCGTTCAACGAATGTTACCGGGATCACTACGGACGGGTCGAACCCTTTGAACCCGGGGTCCGGTCGCTGCTGGAGTCCCTCAGATCCATGGGCATCACCACAGGCGTGCTGAGTAACAGGGACAGAGAGTTCCTGGTGCATGAACTGGATACGATCGACGGAACGGGCTGGCGCCACCTGTTCGATACCGTGGTGGCGGGAGATGACACCTGCAGGCGCAAACCGGCGCCGGATCCGATCCTCAAGGCCCTTGACAATCTTGGCGCACGGCCGGATCTGCACGCCTGGTACGTTGGCGACAGCACCACAGACACGACCGCGTCGAAATTTGCACGGGTCACCAGTGTTTTTTACAACGGCGCGCAGTGGAGTGATGCCTGGATCAACAGGATTTTTCCGGGGACGCCCCGCTATCCGCACAAGCCTGATAGCATCGTCGACGATTTCGACGAGTTCTCGAAGCTGGTGCAAATGAGCGCTGGAAATGAACGATCTCAACGCGAGTTCGAGGAGAACATCCGGGCCTGATGGAACACCGATGCGCGCATGGCGATAGCCGTTGACTATGAGGCGCTCATATCCCTACGATGCGTCAGCGGCCGTGCAAATCCTGAGAAGCAGAGATAGCCAACTTGCGGCCCTGATGGACCGCGTCGGCCCGTACGGCCTTAGATTGAGAGATGATAAGACGCCGTTCCAGGCTTTGCTGCAGTCCATAGTCTACCAGCAGCTTTCCGGCAAGTCCGCGGCAGCGATCCATGATCGTGTACTGAGGTTATTTCCGCATCGCTATGCGAGCCCTCGTCGAATGGCATCGATACCCGATGACGATCTTCTGGCAGCGGGACTGTCTCGGGCCAAGACAGTTGCAGTGCGTGATCTGGCAGAAAATTGCACGGACGGCCAGCTACCGCATTCACGGAAACTAAAAAATATGCGCGACGATGACATTATCGAGTGTCTTCAACAGATACGTGGCGTCGGCGTCTGGACCGCGGAGATGCTGCTCATATTCAACCTCGGACGACCGGACGTCCTGCCGACCGGTGATCTGGGGGTACGCAAGGGTTTCCGAATGGCGTATGGTCTGAAAATTAACCCACACCCGAAGCGGCTTCTCTTGCACGGCGAGCGATGGCGCCCTTACCGAACGGTGGCAACATGGTACCTGTGGCGGGCCAACTATCTGTAGCCCGCATTTCTCACCACATCCCGGGACCCCAGAGTAATATGCAGACCGGCATGGGCTTGGTGAATGGCCTGTTTTCGGTTAGGCTTGAGACACTCATAGCCCGGATACACGGGCCCCGATAATCGCACAGCAACATCGTTCACCGCTCGAGGAGGATTTGGACTATGTCCGAATACACCACTGACGACATTCGAAATGTGGCCCTGGTGGGCCATGCCGGTTCGGGCAAAACCACCCTGACAGAATCACTACTGCACGCCGCGGGCGCGATCCAGTCCACCGGCGCCGTAGAGAAAGGCACCACAGTTTCCGATTACGATCCTCTCGAGAAAAAACACCATCATTCGCTCCTGTCATCCATCACCAGCATGGATTACAAGGGGTGTCACATAAATTTGATCGACAGCCCGGGCTACCCTGATTTCGTCGGACAAACGCTGAGTGTACTGCCCGCCGTCGAGACGGTAGCGATTGTGATCAACGCGGCCGCGGGTATCCAGACCATGACCCGGAGGCTGATGGAAGCGGCAACCGAGCGCAAACAGTGCCGAATGATCATCGTAAACAATATAGATGGTGAAGGGGTGAATCTTGAAGCGCTGCTGAATGACATCCGCGAAAGCTTCGGCAGCGAGTGCCTGGCCATCAACCTGCCTGCCAATGGCGCCAGCCAGGTGGTGGATTGTTTTTTCAATCCCTCGGGTGAGGCCGACTTCTCTTCCGTCGATGAGGCCCACACCGCGGTGACCGATCAGACCGTAGAAGTGGACGAGGATCTGATGGAGGCCTATCTCGATCAGGGAAAAATCGGGCCCGAACAGCTTCACAACGCATTCGAGAAGGCCCTGCGCGAAGGACATCTGGTACCCGTATGTTTCGTCTCGGCACGCGAAGGCACCGGTGTTCAGGAACTCCTCGATGTGTTCGTAAAACTCATGCCCAATCCGGCGGAAGGCAATGCACCGCCGTTCGCACGAAACGTCGACGGTCAAGACGAACCTGTCAAGATCGAACCAGATCCGGACGGCCATATCATTGGGCACGTCTTCAAGGTCGCCTTCGACCCCTATGTAGGGAAACTGGGACTGTTTCGGATACATCAGGGAACCGTAAACAAGGACAGTGAGCTTTTCGTGGGCGACGCCCGCAAGGCGTTCAAGGTCGGCCATCTGTTCAAAATGCAGGGAGACAAGCACATCGAAATTTCGAAAGGCGTTCCCGGGGATCTGTGCGCGATAGCCAAGGTCAACGACATCCACCTGAATGCAATGCTGCATAATTTTCACGAGGACGATGATCTGTTTCTCAAACCGATGAATTTTCCTACGCCGCTGGCTGGACTTGCCGTCAGCCCGAGCAAAAGGGGTGAGGAGCAGAAGCTGGCGGAGGCTATGGACAAGCTGTCTCAGGAGGATCCTTGCATCAAAGTGGAAAGAGACTCCACGGTCAATGAAACGGTGCTGAGGGGTCTGGGTGAGCTGCACTTGCGAACGGCGCTCGAGAGGATGGAGGAGCTCTATCACGTCAGCGTGGATACCAAGCCCCCCACCATCCCATATCGCGAGACTATCACGCAAAAAGCGGACGGCCACCACCGCCACAAGAAGCAAAGCGGCGGCGCCGGCCAGTTCGGCGAGGTGTACATCAGAATTGAGCCGTTGAAGCGGGGCAGCGGCTTTCAATTCGTGGACAAGGTCGTCGGCGGCGTCATACCCAACACGTTTATTCCATCAATCGAAAAAGGCGTCCGCCAGGCCTATGACAGCGGTGCCATCGCCGGTTTCCGCATGCAGGATATCCAGGTCGAGGTCTACGACGGGAAACACCACGCGGTGGATTCGAATGAAATTTCTTTCGTGACCGCCGGCCGCAAGGCCTTCATCGAAGCCGTATCCAAGGCAAGGCCTATCGTGCTTGAACCCATAGTCGATATCGAGGTCACCGTATCCAGTGAAAACATGGGGGATGTTACGGGCGACCTGTCATCACGGCGCGGCCGGGTATCCAATACGAACGTATTATCCGGCGGGATGGTGACCATCATCGGACAGGTGCCCCTTGCGGAACTGGGCGACTACCAGTCCAAGCTGAAATCGATGACCGGGGGCGAGGGTTCGTATTCCATGCAGCTCAGCCACTACGACCCGATTCCCGGCAATATTCAGAAGGATATGGTAAATCGGTACCAGAGCAAGGAAGACTAGCCTGTATATCGAGCACCCGACCGACCGTCAATCAACCGTCATCGCGTAAGCGACTGCGACGATCCAGATACTGCCTATGCGAAAGACGTTGGATTGCTTCGCAACTCTCGCAATGACGAAGTATTGACTGGATCAGGCACCTTGATGCGAGAGGTGGGCTTTGATGGAGTCCAGTGAACGACCGTAGTAGTAATGAAGCTGCTCATCGCCGTAGCGGTGTGCGACCCCTGCAGGACAGGCCAGACGCGCGAGGCAACTCGATGCACAGGGCGATCGGTCCCGCACCCGGTAATCGACGCACCTGGCAACGTCGGGCGACCTTGAAACCGCCAGTGCGCGACCCGGACAGGCACCGATACAAGGCTTGTCCGTGCAGTGTGTGCAGGGAGAGGGCCCGACAGCGCGCATCGACACGGGAATTTCCGCTGCCACAAGCAGGACCACACGATATCCGAACCACGGTCCATAGATTTCATTTACGCCGATGCCAAGAGGTGAGGCGTGGTGCCATCCGGCAATCGAACCGAGCTGCTGCAACGGTATCTGTATATCGCCCGGATACAAGATGCGGAATGCGCAGTCATTCAGGTATTCCTTCACCAAGCGTACCGCGCAGCGCTCGCTGAATTCGTCGACCGGATCACGGCCCGACACGCCGTCTTCGTTTAGCCGCTGCCACATCAGGTTACCCCCATGACCGATCACGATCAGCCGTGAAAAATGCTCGAGGGTTATTCCTCCGTTTCTGACCGCGGCGTCGAAGGCTTCGGGCAGCATGTCCAGGCCGAGCACCGAAAACAGGTTCAGCCCATGGGCCGACAGCATTTGCCGTCCGCGCGATACGTTCATCTCGTCAGCCATTTCGTCGCGTGCTCAAATTAATCTGCCGGAACCGGTATAATGCTCACTGCATCGGATATATGGTTATGAAAACAATACTATACAGCTTTGCAATCGGAATGTTTGTCGGCTTGTCGGTGGCCCCTAAGCAGCTATTGGCAAACGAGGCCACCATAATCGGTGTATATGAAAACTGCCGGCCGGTGTCAAGCACGATCATTGTCGACGAGAAGATCGAGCAGGCCGACCGCATTTCAGCCCAGGCCGAGGCTGCCGGCACGGGCCGGAGTTTCGAACAGGCCCTGCCGCGCATAATCGCGTCCTTGGAACGAAGCGGCATCAAAGACATAAGCGTCCAGAGACAGGGCCAATGCGGTGAACCGGAGCACGGCAAATTTGTGGAAGCCGTAATCGGGTACTGCGGTGAACAGATCAGTCGCGCTGAGATCGTTATCGACGGCGATCTGTTTTTCAGCCGCAGCGGCGCCAAGGTTGATTTCGAGACCTTCATCGGCGAAGCTCGCATAAAGCTTCGATCCATCGGCATTTTCGGCGACCCGAGGGTCTCGCTGAGCAGCAATGTGGATTGCGGACCGGATAGTTCGAATTAGCCGCCCGCTCGAATACCCCACACGGATCACTGATGACTTTCTCAACCTTGCCAGAGGGATTGGAGGCGGTTTGCCCGAAGAATAGTCGAATCCGGATCACCGCGGACGGCCGCGATGCTGAATCATTCACTTTTTCCCAACTCCGTGCCCGCGCACTGGGATTGCTCCATTGTCTCCACGACCGCGGATTGAAGCAAGGTGATGAGCTCATCCTGTGCACGCTCAACAACAAGGCATTTGTCGATGCCTTCTGGGCCTGTCAGCTGGGCGGGATCATCCCCGTCCCCATTGCACCAGGCATTTCGGAGGAACAGCGCGGCAAGCTGTTTCGGATCTTCCGCCAGTTGCAAAGACCTTATCTGTATACGGACCATCAGACCGGATCACGCATACGCGCGCTTGCAGACAGGCTGGAAATCGGTGAAGAATATCAGCGCCTCAAGGCAAGGACGATCCTCACGGAAAACATCACGGATCTGGATCATCCCGCCGAACCGGCATCAACAAAGCCCGAAGATACCGCCTTTATCCAGTATTCCTCCGGCTCCACCGGCGAACCAAAGGGAATCGTTCTGACCCATGATAACCTGGCGGTCAACATAACGGACATCCACGAAGCAACCCGGCTAAGCGACGACGACTGCAGCCTGAGCTGGATGCCGCTGACCCATGACATGGGGTTGATCGGATTTCATCTTGCGATGCTCTTGCGCGGGCTCGATCACACCATATTGTCCACCGAGGCCTTTATACGCCGGCCCACGATCTGGCTCCACGCCGCATGCCGCGAAAATTCGACTCTGCTGTGCTCACCCAACTTTGGCTATCGGCTGTTCCTTAAGGCTTTCGACCGCTGGCAGATAGAGGACCTGGACCTCAGCCGCGTACGCCTGATCTTCAACGGCGCAGAACCCGTCTCCGCAATTGTCTGCGAGGAATTCCTGGACAGGCTGTCGCCATATGGTCTCGCGCGCTCGACCATGGCCCCGGTCTATGGCCTGGCGGAGGCGAGTCTTGCCGTTTCCTTCCCGGTGCTGGGCGAGCATTACCGGAGCGTCAGGGTCAGGCGCGACAGTCTCGGACTGGGCCAGTCCATAGTCGAGTCCCGGGACACGGGCACGGTGGAGATCGTAGACGTGGGCAAACCTGTCGAACATTGTAGCGTGAGGATAACGGATGGCCGCGGAAACGCGTATTCCGAGCGGCAGGTAGGCAGCATCGAGATCCGCGGCCCCAATGTGACCCGGGGTTACTATGGCGAATGGACATCCAGGGAAGACAAGAGCATAGATCGCTGGCTCGATACCGGGGACGTCGGGTTTCTCAGGCAGGGATCGCTGTACATCACCGGCAGAATGAAGGACATCCTGTTCGTCAATGGTCAAAACTACTACGCGCATGATTTGGAAACGCTGGCCTGCGAACTCGATGACATCGACACCGGAAAGGTGGTCGTATGCGGGATCCCCGACGATAATTCCGGCTCGGAAAACGTTGCCGTGTTCGTCATGCATTTAGGGACACCCGAAGAATTCGTGCCCATGGCCGCGGAGGTGCGCCGAATTCTCGGCGAACGGGCCGGCGTGGAGATTCACAGGGTGATTCCCGTGACCGACATACCCAAAACGACCAGCGGAAAAATCAAGAGATACGAGCTGCGGCAGGCGTACCTATCCGGGGATTACGATGAAATATTGCGCGACCTCCCGTCAGCCGCGGGGCCGATGGAAACAGGCGCCGGTGACGACTTGTCCAAGATCGAAAGTGCCCTGCTCGAGATTTGCGCCTCGTCCCTCGATGGCTTCAAGCTTCACCGGCAGGACAATTTTTTCGAAATTGGAATGAATTCTCTGAAGCTGGTCGAGATACACGAACTAATCGACCAGCACTTTCCCGGCCAACTCCAGGTTTCCGATATTTTCGATCACCCGACGTTGGCGGAACTCGCCACGTTTCTGGAGAGAGAACAGTCGACTTGATTCAGCCGTATACCGGTTTTTTGCGCTTCCATCGCCGGTGCATCCATAACCAGTCCTCGGGGCGATTCCGGATCTGTTTTTCAACGCTGTCGATATAGGCCCTGATCACGATCTGGTCCCTCCCAGTATAAGGAGGCTCGGCCATGCGCTCGATGGCCGCTGTATAGCGGCCGCGTGATACGCGTCGCATATTCAGGAAAAAAACCGGATAATTGGCAAATCGGGCGATCGTATCCGGAGCGAGATAGAAGGCGGTCTCTTGGTTCAGAAATGTCACCCATACGCTGTGATCGTCGATGTTGGGCGCCTGGTCCGAGACGAGCGCCACTACCCTCGGTACGGTCCTGCGCTGCATGACTTCCTTGACGACTGATCTGTCATCGATGAGTACGCCGCCGAACCGGGTGTAGGTCTCCGTGGAAACTTTTTCGACCCAGGAACTGGACACCGGCCGGTAGACGGCCTCGGTCGGGTACTTGAGACGGCAACAGAGCGCCAGCAAAAGCCATTCGATGTTGCCGTAGTGCGCCAGAGTAACCAGCACCGGCTGTCCGCGGCCGAGCGCCTCTTCCAGGATATCGAGATCTTCGAATCCGACCCGGTCCAACAGCTCTTCACTGCTCATGGTCATGGACTTGATCATCTCCATCAGCACGTCGCAATAATTGCGATAGAACAGCCGCGCCAGCCTGTTGATTTCCAAAGCATCCAATTCAGGAAAGGACTTTCGAAGATTATCGAGTACGACGCTTTTTCTGATGCCCAGCACCCGGTATACCAGCAGATACACGATGTTCCCGAAACTATACAGAAAGGGGAGCGGAAGGCGGGAGAACAGCGCGAGCAGCCGAGACATGACCCTATTGTATCAGGGCGGCAGGTGCGCCCCGACGATGCACACTCCGGAGCGTGCATCGATTCGGATAGAATTCTTCCACCAAATCAGTTTATGCTCTGGTAGTTAATAATTCTAATGGAAGCAGAGATGCGCTGGCGAAAAGGCAGACAAAGTCAAAACATAGAAGACCGCAGGGGCCAACGCTCCGGTATAGGCGCACCCAGGGGCATCAAGCTGGGCGGAGGGATGGGCATCCTGCTGTTGCTGGTGGTTATTTTCTTGGGAGGCGATCCGATCCAGCTGCTGGGCATGCTTGGCGGGGGAGGCGCTGATCCTTCACCCAACCAGCAGACCCGGACTCCGTCCTCCGTGCCCGCATCCGACGAAAATGCCCGGTTCGTATCGGCGGTGCTGGGATTCACGGAAGATACATGGTCCGAACTGTTCCAGCGCGCCGGCCTGACTTACGAACGCCCTAAGCTGGTTCTCTACAACGGCTCGACGCCGACCGCTTGCGGGTTCGGATCCGCCGCATCCGGACCGTTTTACTGTCCGGGCGATCTTAAAGTGTACATCGACCTCGATTTTTTCAGCGAACTGCATCGACTCGGCGCGTCCGGAGACTTCGCCCAGGCATACGTGATTTCACACGAAGTGGCGCACCACGTGCAAAACCTTCTAGGCACCATGAATAAAGTCGATCGAGTCCGCCGTAATTCAAGCAAAGCCGATGCGAACGCACTTTCGGTCAGGCTCGAGCTGCAGGCGGATTGTTACGCCGGCGTCTGGGCGCATCATGCCCAAAAGGAATTCGACATACTGGAACGAGGCGACATCGAAGAGGGCCTTGATGCCGCGTCGGCGGTCGGAGACGATCGTCTTCAGCGCATGTCGGGTCGCGGCGTCCACCCGGAATCGTTTACCCACGGAACTTCCCGACAGCGCGCGGACTGGTTTCGCAACGGTCTGAAGAATGGAAGCGTCGAGGCTTGCAACACCTTCGGATAGACCAGTTAAGCCTCAAAGCTAGTCTTAAGGGCACTCTGATTAATTCAGTATTTCGTCATTGCGTATATGGTCACCTCCCGAGTTGCAAGGGCAATATATTGGCTGACAGGGACAGAGGTGCGTTCGTATATCCGGCCTGTTTATCAGGATTGGATTGTGGATCCTGTGGCCTTGATGAAGTTCCGTGCATATCGTCCTTAACGAACGTGAGATCTCGAGGATCGTTGCAATGATCAGGTTTTCGATATGCTGGAGTGCTCTGTGATGTCATCGTGCGTATTGCCGTCGCAATCTGTGGGTGGGATGTTGAGTCATTCAAGTGGCCCGTTGGGGCTCGTAATGGGTCTGGTTGACGGTGATGGCCCAGGCGATACGGGCGAGTTTATTGGCCAGGGCGACGGTAGCGATGTGGACACCGCGGCGCTGTTTGATGCGTGTGACCCATTGGCTCAGCGGATCGGGTTTCTTGTGTGCGGTGCGCACTACGGCGCGGGCGCCGTGGATGAGCAGGCATCGGAGATAGGGATCGCCCCGTTTGGTGATGCCGAGCAAGGTGGTTTTACCGCCGGTGGAATGCTGTCGGGGAACGAGGCCCAGGGACGCCGCTGCGTCACGACCTCGCCGGAACGAGTGTCCGTCACCGATGCGTGCCCGCCAGACACTGGTCACGATGGGACCGAAGCCCGGAATGGATAGCAGCCTTTGGGCATCGTCATCGGCCCTGACCTGGATCTGGATACGGTCGGTGAGGCTTTTGATCTGGGCATCCAGCTGGCAGAGTTGCTGGTATTGGCTATCGAGCAGGAACCGGAAATCGGCACTCAGGCCATTGTCGGCATTTTCACACAACTCACGCCTTAAGGTGGCGATGCCTTGAGGGCGAACGATGCCGTACTCGGCCAATAGCCCGCGCACCCGATTGACCAAGGCCGTACGCGCGCCAATCAAGCCTTCCCGTACCCGATGCAAGGCCTGGGCATCCTGTTCGCCTACGGTCTTGATCGATACGAAACGCATCTCGGGTCGGGTGAGCGCCTCGGCAATCGCCAACGCATCATTGAAATCGTTCTTCTGGCCCCGCACCAGGGGCTTGACATGCTGAGCCGGAACCAGCCTCACGCGATGGCCCAATCGTTCCAATTCCCGGCCCCAATAGTTGGAACCGGCACAGGCCTCCATTCCAATCGTGCAAACCGGCAACTCCGCAAAATACCGAACCACCTCACGCCGGCGAAGTCGTCTTCTCAAAACCATTTTTCCGACCCGATTCAGGCCCACCAGATGAAACACGTTCTTTGCGATATCCAGTCCAATCGTAGTAATCTTCATGTCGGTCTCCTCTCGTTTCAGTTGACAAAACTGTTCAGGTGGATGCGTCCACCTTGGCACAATGATGCCGTAAATAAAACGGGAGGAGACCATCTCATCAAACGAAGTGAAGCAATCCAGAACGAAGTGAAGCAATCCAGCACTACTGTTCTACAAGAACTTCTGACGCCGCGTCCTGCCGCGCTTCGCTCGCAGCTTCGGCACGCAACGACACAATTATTCGGAGCTTCCTTAAGTTAAGGAACCCCTGGTTTATTGCGGCGAGGGCGCCGCTCCTGCTGTAGGAGGCGCGCCTAGCGCCGGTGCCGAGGATTTGGAGTTATACGCCTGCCGATTATTCAGAGTTTCCTTGACTCAGTTCTTTCTGCGAAGTTCGGCGATTACCGCTTCCGCGGCCTGTGAAAAATCATCGAGTGGCCTGCCGCCGCAATATTCCAACGCGGCATCCATCAATGTATTCGATGAATAGTTCTTGCTCAGCTTGGTCTCCCGCTCATAATTGTAGCGTGTGACGTAGCCTGCAAGCCAGGCGCCGTATACTATTCTGGCCTGTTCGTTCTGCTGGACCTGTCGCTTAACGGTGGCGCAGGCCGTGCCCCCTTCGCCGCGTACCAGGTAGGTGGATGAACAGCCGGCAATGAACAGCAAAAGCGACATCAGGACCATGGTTTTCATGTCTTAACTCCCCAACCGCCTATTTCAGGAGGGTCTGAGGCAGCCGGCCTGCTGCCAGCGTGTGGCTCTTCGTTTTATCTCGGCCACTTCTGACGCGTCCATCGTGGACTCAAGGCTCTCTCGACGGGAGAACGCCTGGTCATCACCCTGGGATGCGGCGGCGGTGTACCAGAAATACGCGGCACCCCTGTTCGACAGCGAGCCTTTGCTGGCGCTGCTTCCCTCTGGAGCGGCCTGGTCCTCATACAACCTGGCCAGCCTCATCTGGGCGGGAACGTGACCTTCCTTCGCGGCAAGGCACAGCCAGTATATCGCCTCCAGCGTATTCGGGAATGTGGCATCGGCGTATTTCTCTCCCAACTGATATCGGGCGTCGACATCTCCGGACTGCGCTCTTTGTATAAGTTCGGATTTAGTCTCGCCTTTGTTGGTTGTGCTGCACGCGCCGACAGCGGTTGCGGCGGCGAGTAACATAATGAGAAACATCTTCGGGATAGGCATCTGGGAAACATCTCTTTCTGAAAGGAACATCTCCGTTGGAATTGTAACCTATTCACAACGGAAGTATGAAGCACCTTGCTTACCGGACGTTAGCAAGCGCTAGCCGCTGGAACCCGTTTTTTTGTCGGCGATGGACCACGTGAACCATAGGATTGCCGCCCACGTTATACTGAGAAAAAGGAACAGATACCGGCTGACGAATATGGTATGGATCTGTGAGTGATTCGCCATGATCAGATAACGGGCGATTACGACAGACCCAATGAGTCCGAACGCCAGCAGATCGGATATCGGGCCGGCTGCCCGATGCCGCAAAGCCGCCCAGGCGGCCAGAAAGACCGCCACCAGCCATCCCCACGTGCCGCTAAACTTGAGAAACTCCGCCGCTGCACGCCAGTCGAGCACCGCGAAATAGTAGCGTTTGAACTGTGTTTCCAGTGCTACCAAAGGAGAGATCGCGCTACCTTGATGAGCGCCGTGCATGCGATGGTTGATTTCTCCGATGAATACCTCCCATACCGATCCCGCATCGAAGTAGATGAAGCTAATCACCTGTTTGAACACCAGGGAGAGGAACAGGCTCGTCACGAACATCGCCGGCAACAGGAGTGCATGCATCCATCTCCTGTGCATCGCCAAATGCGCGTACGTATGAAAATAGGCACAGAACAGGATCAGCCCAATACCCAGCATCAGGGATCCATCGACCTGGTAGAAAAATGCCAGGACGCTTCCCATGGCGGTTATCCAAAGCCGCTGAAATCGTCCACCGGCGCCGGGAGGCACAAAGGCCAGACCGACGGCGGTGAGCAGAGCCACCAGATAGGGCATCGAATGGGTTATACCGCCAAACACGGTCACACCCGATGCGAATATTCCCGCAATTGCCACCGGCGCGAATGCAATCCCGGTTTTCTTGTCGTGGTAGAACAAAGCGAACGCCAGCAGGCAATACGCCACATAGGTGATCTGCTTGATCAGAATATTGATCTGGAAGAAATCGAGCTTCGGCAATGCGAACAAAAGCGCCGTTTTGGCACCGTGCCACAGCCGGATCTTGCGCTTGGCTTTCAGCTGCTCGTCAGCCACTTCGTTGAACGCAATCTGCTTGACCACTACGCACAGATTACTGTGGTCCCGACCCTTGATATCCAGATACCCGGGCACGATGGCATTTTTGATCGGATCGGGATCCCGATACAGCGCGTGCATATAAGTCATGCAGTCGGTGATTTGATCGATGCCGATGAGTGAATATATCGACGGCAAGCCGTATCTGAACAAGGGATACTTGTCCGTGGTAATGTTGTGCCGTTTTGTCGCCTTGACAATGCGGTGCTTGACCCAGTCTGGAGGGACCGTGTCCCCGACAAAGTTGAGTGCGACGAATGAAAAATTGACCAGAAGAAATACCAGTATGATCAATAGTGCTGGTCTGATTGCTGTGGAGTTCAAAAGGGCTTCTTCACGGCAGGAGTGGGCAAGTGAAACTGTCGACCTGCGTATTGTACCCGGGCGGGTGATTCGTGCCGAGGCCCGATTCCCAGTATTGACCCCATGGGTTTAGAATTCACTGCCATGACACCGCTATCCGATTCAGAACCGTTCATATGCTTGCCCGCACCATAGCCCCCTTGGCCGACCGCATGCGGCCGCAGTCCATCGCTCAGTTTTATGGGCAGCAGCACCTGCTGGAAGCGGGAAAGCCTTTGCGCAGCGCGATCGACGGCGGCGTTCTGCATTCGATGATCCTGTGGGGCCCCCCCGGCACCGGTAAGACAACGCTCGCGAGACTTCTCGCGCAACGTGTGGACGCGCTTTTCCTTAGCCTGTCCGCGGTCCTGTCCGGCGTCAAAGACATTCGCGACGCCATCGAACAGGCCAGGATGCATCGGCAGCAGCTCGGGCAGCCCACGGTGCTATTCGTCGATGAAGTCCACCGCTTCAACAAGTCGCAACAGGATGCCTTTCTACCCCACGTCGAACAGGGAACAGTCACGTTCATGGGAGCTACGACGGAAAATCCGTCATTCCAGCTCAACAATGCGCTGTTGTCGCGAGCACGCGTCTACGTCCTCAAAAGCCTGGATCAAAACAGTATTCGTAAAGTTGTAGACAGTGCGCTTACCGATGTACGAGGTTACGGTGGGCATAAAGTCAATATGCCCGAAATGTATCGTGATCGGATTGCGGCGGCAGCGGACGGAGATGCCCGGCGTGCACTGAATCTTCTGGAGATTGCCTTTAACCTGGCCGAAACCTCGGACGGCGAGGTTGTAATAGATCAGAGTGTCTGAGAAGGTTCGACCACTCCGGTGACGTCTTCTACGACCAGATCTCGGCACTGCACAAATCCGTGCGCGGATCGAATCCCGACGCCGCGCTTTACTGGTTCGCACGCATGCTGGACGGCGGCTGCGATCCGGTCTACATACTCCGCCGAGTTGCGCGCATGGCATCGGAAGACATCGGTAACGCGGACCCGCGCGCACTGACCCTCGCGCTCGACGCCTGGAACACCTATGACAGGCTGGGCACTCCCGAAGGCGAACTGGCCATTGCCCAGGCCATTATCTATCTGTCTTGTGCCGCCAAAAGCAACGCCGTGTACAGGGCATACAACGAGGCCGTCGCGGATGTAAAGAAGCAAAGCTCACTGGGAGTGCCGCTCCATCTGCGTAACGCCCCGACCCGGTTGATGACGCATACGCGGCCGGTGAGAGTTATTTCCCGGACGACATGGCCGAACCCGGTTACTATCGGCCGGTGCCCCGCGGCCTGGAACAGAAAATCGCTGAGAGGCTCGCCTACCTGAGGTCGCTGGATAAGAAAGCACGCGAATAATCCGAACTGCGGAAACCGGGTCAGAGAACAATTTTTTCTAATACTCCAAGACTGTTCGCTAATTCTGTTTGTTTCTTGGTCGGCCGGCTTGGCCCAGGCGGGTTGGCCGATGGGTCATGGACTCGACTTTGTCTTTGAAACGATCGTTACCCAGCGCCAATTCATAGTTCACAGTGTGCCGGATTTCTTGAAGCTGATCGGAATCGAGCGGTGTGCCAAACAGTGCGCGATATGTTCGGGATCTTGTTTTCGCCTCTGCAGCGAGGCCTAGGTACAAGGCATGGGGCGTAATGAGCGGATTCGGCTCGCCCTCGCCGTTATAGCGGTAACTGGACCACGGATAATCTGCCGGATACGTGACCATGCCCGCGCGCACCGGATTCATCTCGATATAGCGATACAATCTCAGGAGGTACCCGTCCGCCTCCACGAGGCCGGCCCTGTACCGGCCTTCCCACAAGGTGCCCGTGCGTTGATAGGTCTGGTTGACGTAACGCACATAGCGACGCCCCAGCGACTGCATGACTTGGGAAATACTGTGCTCCGCGTGTGGCGTCAGCAACAGATGTACGTGGTTGGTCATCAACACGTACGCATGCACCGAACATCCAAACCGGACACAGGCCTTGCCAAGGCTATCTAGGTACATACGAAAATCCGCCGCTTCAAAGAAGCACGGTTCGCGGTTGTTCCCGCGCTGAATTACGTGCTGGGGATAACCAGGTAGGTGAAAGCGTGGCTTCCTAGGCATATGCAACTCCCTTGCATGATGAATTCCATTATTTAAGCATGCTTATATTAGCAAAAATTGTTCTCTGACCCCGATTACGCCAGGCAGCCACCTCATTTCCGTCATCCGGATCGGCCGGCACCAACCGGGCCAGCAATAACGATACGACCGCCATCGCGGCACCGGCCAGGAAAACAACGGCAGGGGAGTGCAGCCAGATAAAGCCGAACGTGATGGGAATAACGACCGCGGCAATGTGATTGATGGTAAAGGACACGCCCGAGGTGGATGCCATATCCGCGGGATCGGCGATTTTCTGGAAGTAGCTTTTTATGCCTATAGCCATGGCAAACAGAACATGGTCGAGAACATATAGGAGTGCGGCAATCCACGCCACTTCTACAATGGCGTAGGCGATGAAAATAACGATCAGTCCGAGATACTCCAAGGTCAACGCGAGACGCTCTCCGAAGCGTACAATGAAACGACCGATTTTAGGGGCCAGCAGTGCATTGATTATGTGGTTGACGAGAAACAGGAGCGCGATATCCGCCGCCGAGAAACCGAATTTCTCCACCATCAGGAATCCGGCGAAAACGATGAATATCTGCCTGCGCGCGCCGCTCATGAATGTAAGCGCGTAGTAAAGCCAGTAGCGCCTGCGGAGAAACAGATGTTTGCGCTGCGGCACGCTGTGTGAAAAATGGGGGAACATCAACCAGGCCCCGAGAGCAATCAATAACGCGATGCCTCCTGCCGCCAGGTACATCCACTTGAATTCGATGTCGAGATATTCCGTTCCCAGCCAGATGCTGGCGAAAGCAATCAACGCCGCAATGGACGAAGCGGATGACTGCCGCCCCATGACCACTGGAGAGCGGCCCTTGTCTATCCACTGCAGGGTGAGCGATTGCTGCAACGTATAATAGTAGTGGAACCCGACGGACATCAGTACGGTGGTGAAATACAGACCATACTCGCTGGGCATGAATCCCGTCATGGCGACACCGATGCCCAGCAGACAAACCGCCAGCAGGGCAAACACCTGCTCCCTTATGACCAGCAGAAGGAAAACCGCCGTGAAAGCCAGGAATCCGGGCACCTCGCGCAGACTTTGCAGGATCCCGATCTCCCTTCCCGTAAACGCCGCCTGCTCTACCACAAAGTTGTTGAGCAGGGCATGCCAGACGGAAAACGACAGCGAAGACCCAATCGCGAGTAAGATCAAAAGGTATTCGGGGGTCCTGAAACGTGCCGGCACGGATTTTATTCCTGCAAAATCGCGAAGTCTAACAGGTATTTCGATGACGAAGGTCCGGACATGACGCGCATTGAGCAGATCGAGAACGACCTCGTTCAATGCGGATTGCTGCGTGCCTCGGGATCCAGCGTGACGCCGATGTCGGGCGGCGTGTCGTCGGACATCTATTTGATTGACGACGGCAAGCGCAGGATCGTGGTCAAGCAGGCTCTCGACAGGCTGAAGGTCGAAGACGACTGGCAGGTGGATGTGTCGCGCAATGTCACGGAACAGCGGTTCATCCGCCACGTATCGGGTTTCCTTCCTCGGTCCATGCCACGGATTCTGCACTGCAACGCGGAACTCAACTACTTCGCCATGGAATACCTCGCGGACAGCAAAAACTGGAAGTCAATGCTGATGGCGGGCGATGTGGACTCCGATCTGGCGCGGCGGGCCGGCGGCATGCTGGGTACGATTCATCGGAAAACCTGGGGCGACCCATCGCTGAAGCGGCAGTTCGACACGACCCGGTCCTTTCACGCGCTACGCACCGAGCCCTACCTGTTGACGACCGCCGCACGGCACCCGCCGCTCAGCCAACAGATCAATGACGAGGCAAGGCGGCTGGAGGAAACCCGCCGGTGCTTGATACACGGAGACTTCAGCCCCAAGAACATCATGATTGGCTCGGACGCCATGGTGCTGCTCGATTGTGAAGTGGCCTGGTTTGGTGAACCCGCGTTCGACGCGGCTTTCCTGTTCAATCACTTCCTGCTCAAAACCCTTTTAGATCGTGGCAACTATCACCGCTACCTGTCGCTGGTACCCGCGGCCTGGGATAGCTACCGCGCCTGTTTCCCAAAAATCGAGCCGGATATGGAGCAGCGCACGGGACGTTTGTTGCTGATGTTGATGCTGGCCCGCTTAGACGGAAAGTCTCCCGTAGAGTACCTTGGAGACGACTTGTCGAGGCAGGTTGTACGTGACTTCGTCTACTCGCTGCTGCCGCGGCAGATATTTGCAGTGGACGAAATCTGCAGCCTTTGGGCACAACGAATAGACGCCATGGCACAGGGTACGACAACATGAAAATCAAGCGTGTTGAGGCATTCCAGATATACGATTCCCGCGGCAAACCAACCGTGGAGTGCACCGTTACGATGGAAAACGGTGCGGTGGGCTCGGGACTTGTGCCCTCCGGGGCGTCCACCGGGCGCACCGAAGCGCTCGAACTCCGTGATCGCGATCCGCGGCGGCTGAGGGGGGATGCCGTGTTCTCGGCGGTGCGTAATATAGAAGGCGAAATCGCACCCGTTGTCGAGGGCATGGACGTGTTCGACCAAGCAGCCATAGACGATACGATGTGTGACCTCGACGGGACCGTGAACAAATCCCGACTGGGTGGCAATGCAATCCTGGCGGTATCGATGGCTGTGGCCAAAG
>CAMYOI010000077.1 GCA_947259955.1 uncultured Gammaproteobacteria bacterium | reverse complement strand
GTCGATTCCTCCCATTCAGAGGCGATCGACCTTGTCCCCGAGGGAGGCCGGGTCGTGGATATAGGATGCGGAGTTGGAATGATCGGGGCTGCGCTTCGAAAAAAGGGATGCACGGTAACCGGCATCGATCAGGTCAAGGATGTGCGTGAAGGATCCCTTGACCATCACTACATCCACGATCTATCCACGAATAGTCTGCCTATTGACCTTGAAACGGCAACCCATATACTGCTGCTCGATGTCGTCGAGCACATGCCGGACCCTGAGGAATTTGTGCTTGATCTGCGCCGGGCAAGCGGCAATAACCACGACGCGGAATGGATCGTCAGCACCGGAAACGTCGCATTTTTTGTCGTTCGATTCATGCTCCTCCTGGGGGCATTCAATTATGGAAAGCGAGGCATCCTGGATCTGACTCACAAGCGGCTGTTCACTTTTTCAACAATTCGAAAGCTGTTCGAAGAGCGCGGGTTCCAGATTCAGGAGATTCGCGGGATTCCGGCTCCCTTCCCGATTGCGATGGGAGATACATTTCTGTCCCGATTTCTGCTCAAATCCAACCGGGCACTCATTCGCCTTTCGCGCGGATTGTTCTCCTACCAGATATTATTGCGGCTTAAAACATTGCCGACGGTCGATACGCTGCTGGAGGATGCCATCGATAAAAGCGATTCACGCCGCCGGGAGGTTTCCTGAAATAATGTATTGCAATATTGCTTTATCTAACGAACCTGAACAAACCGCCATATGCTTCGTTCCGTCCCGATCGTCGTATATTTAGGAGGCGGATTGGTTCAACGTTCTTCAGCTCGGTATCGGGGTCGAGCAAAGCGTCCACCAGCGGCAGTGTCCTACCGCGGTCCCCACCTTCATAACGACCTGGTACCGAAAAACTAGTTTTCAAAACCAAAACATACTTGATATCCGGACGGTTCTCGGCGATTTCTTCCGGCCTTGACTGCAGTAAGTCCTCCATTTCTCTGGTTTTCTCGAAATCAGACGGCGATATGAGCATCATTGTCGAAATTACCGGGCATTTGGTCAAATATCGCGCCAAATGGCCAAAGTGCGTCTCTAACAACAAAATTCCAGGATCTTCTTCGCACAGGAGAGCCGCTTCGTTCAATAGCGCCACGGCGAGAGGATAATCCTGCATGCCCATGGATGCGCGGGATCGTAAAAACCCAGGATAGGCCAGAACCGGTACCGATATCAGGACCAGACCAACGACACCCACCATAGTTGATGCAATCGCGCGTTTCGAAGGAAAGCGCTTGACCAGTTGATCGATAGCAACCGTGGCAAAAAGAAACAATGCAGGTACACCGAAATATTCAAATCGTTGTTGATGCATCCACAACATCACGGACAACAGAAACATGAAGCTCAGAAATACGAGGCTGTCATCGGAGTTCTTCCAGATAAAATACACGGCGGCCACGAACGACAACGGCAGCAACATGGCGAAAATTCCCAGTTGCCACATCAGACCTATTGATGCGCGCAGTATTTCTACCCGTTCCAAATCAAATAGCGGACGCATCTCGATAATCCTGGATAGATAGGAAACGTCGGCACCAACCCACTCATAGCCCTGCAGAAAATTGTTCAGCAGTGGCGCGAGCGTAAGTAAGCCGATGAAAATCAAAATGAAAACGTTGCGGTGGGTAAATGTCGTCCAGGAAAGAAAGAGAACGACCAGGGAACAAGCGCCGGCAATGTAGAGGTGAAACCACCCAAAATAATAGAATGCAAAAAATCCCTGCCAGAACGGTTCTGAAAAAACAAGCAAAAACAATAACACCACAACCGAGCTTAGAATAAAGCAAACGGCCGTGCTCCAGCGTAAGGCCAATCGCCCCGTGCACCAGGATACAAACAAAGCGGCGAGCAATGGCAGATACAGTACGAACAGACCGTTATGTATGGCCGGGGCAATGCCCAACACGGTGCCGCAAATCATCGCTTTCCCAATACTGTTGATGTTGCGCAGCCACTCAACGGTGACAATTGATACCGCCAGAAGCATAGTCAACTCCGCAAAATGGTGATCTACACGGCCGAAGCTATGCACCATCACCATCGACGGCGATACAGCCAGACATAACAACGCCGACCCCGCGAGCACGACATTGACGCGAAACTGAAACAGCAAAACCGTTATCAATCCCAGGTTGACATAGATCCACCACGAAGGGATGCTGAACAAAAAATACTCTATATCCTGCTCCGGCCGAAGAAAATGCCAGGTTTTTACCAGGTAGGCCATTGCGGTGTCGTAGAGCCATGGCCACGAGACCCATATGCCCTCCGGTGCGTTCAAATTCGGATCGAAGTGAAAGTTTTCGATCGCACCGCGGTAGACGTCGAAAATCCGGCTGGCGTGATAAAATGAATCCCCGTAGACGGGGTAGTAACGGCCTTCAAACAGTGAGGCACTGATAGTCTGAAACACCAACAGGTATCCCACCGTGCCGCACGCCAGCCAGATTATAATGGCCCCGAGGTTTGGTAGGCTTGATTTAACCTCGCTGGTCATTTCCGCAACCGTCCATCATCTGCGCCAAAGTACTGCTTATTGAGAGGATTCGGAGCGAGTTCTGCCCATAAGTATTTTGGTGCAGGAATAATCAATCGATAAATCTCGCTGAATGTCTATAATTTTCTACGTTAACGGTTAAGTCTGGCACAAATTTGAACCTGCACACAAAATGACCTGGGCGTACACACTACCGATTTTCGTCGGGGCCTCCCTGCTTTTTCTCATACAGCCAATAATAGCCAAATTGTTGCTGCCTGTTTTTGGGAGCTCGGCCCAGGTTTGGACCACCAGCGTCATGTTTTTCCAGACCGTCCTTTTGGGTGGTTACGCTTTCGCACACGGATTGAGCACATTGAAGCATAAAAACTTAGGAATACTCATATTCTGCTCCGCGATAGTGCTTTCGGCGACCATTCCATTGGAATACGAGAGACATGGTCTTGAACTGGAATACCCGACGCTATCGTTGATTCAAATTCTCGCCGGCACGATTGGAATCCAATTTTTTCTGCTATCGACCTGTAGTCCACTGCTTCAGCACTGGCTTTCCCTGAGTAATCTTCGAAGCAGCAGCAGGCCCTATTTCCTCTATGCCGTGAGCAATTTTGGCAGTCTCGCCGTGCTTCTCGCATACCCGTTTTTTATCGAGCCCTTTTCACTTCTCTCGGAGCAGATCGATTACTGGAACACTCTCTATCTGGTTTTGGCCGTTCTGGTCATACTGGCCGCCGCTTACACCTATTTCAATGCGAGACCCGCTTCGGATAACGACGAAGATGAATCCCTTTCGAATGGAAAGGAAGACCTATCGCTACGCAGGATATCAAGGTGGGTGTTCTGGGCATTCATACCCAGCGGTCTGATGTTGAGCGTCACAACTTTCCTCAGCAATGAAATCATGCCGATTCCCCTGCTCTGGATCATCCCCCTCTTCCTGTATTTGCTAACCCTGACAATCGTATTCATTCCGGGTTTCAAACTGCCGGTAAAAGCATTCGTGCTTCCGGCTCCCATCCTGATCATCGCGTCCCTCATGCTGCTAGCCACGCAGGCGGCGGAGCCGATTGAACTCATCATTCTGCTGTTCGTAGTAACCCTGTTCGTGATTGCCATGATTTGTCATTGGGAACTCGTGCAGGACAAGCCCTCAGCAAGACATCTGACCTTGTTCTATCTGGCTGTGTCATTTGGAGGCGCGCTCGGCGGGGTATTTACCGCACTTGTAAGCCCGTTGATCTTCGACAACTACTATGAATTTCCGCTGCTACTGCTGCTGGCCGCGGCCGCGCTTCCGGCCAGACGACTTGCGGTTGAACAAACATCCACATGGTCCCCGAGCACCGCCCTGGGATTGATACCGGTGACGGTTATGCTCGGTCTGGTAGCTTTACTCCAGATGCTCTTTCAGACAACTATCATTACGCGTGAGCTTCTGGGGTTGCTGGGCAAAATCCTGGTGATCCCGATACCCTTCCTTTTGTGCTACCTCACGTTGTATCACCGGCGGCGGTTCGTGATCAGTCTTTTCAGCTGCACCCTCGCAGGATATCTGTTGTATGGGGCCAGCACCAATTACGATCTGATATTCCAAGAACGCACTTTTTATGGTGTTCACCGGGTACTTGCGGACAGTCTGAATCAGCGGACTTTGCTGTGGCACGGAGGCACGATCCACGGAATACAGTCAAACAAACCGGAAATCAGGGGCCTGCCGGCAGCCTATTTCCACCCCACCAGCCCGGCGGGAGACATCTTCCTTCGTTTTCGCCCGGAGCTTGGTAAAGTTGCCGTGGTCGGCCTGGGTGCGGGGACACTGTCCGCCTACAGCAGGACAGGAGATCAGTATGACTACTATGAAATCGACCCCGTGGTAGTCGGTATTGCCAAAAACGAACAGTATTTCAACTATGTCAGCACAGCGAAAAAGCGCAACAGTGTCAACGGCTTCACCCTCGGCGATGCAAGGTTGACCTTGCAGAACGCGGCTGATGCCCACTACGATTTGATCGTACTCGATGCATTTTCCGGCGGCAGCCCCCCGACGCACCTGCTGACTCTCGAGTCATTGACGCTTTATATCGACAAACTACGAACTGACGGGCTGATTCTATTCAACATCTCGAACAATTTTCTCGATCTCAGCGATTTGCTGTGCTCTCTGGCGAAAGTCAGGAACCTACACTGCCTGACAAAGTCCAGCGGCGTCGAAAATGAGTCCCAGAGAGCGCAAAACAAACTGCCTTCGATCTGGCTCGTGATGAGCGAAGACTATGACAAAGCCGACGCCCTGACAAAAATTGGGTGGCAAGAATTCGCCGGAAGCCCGATGGCGAATATATGGACGGACAACTATTCCAGTATTCTACATGTGCTGCGGTAGTTTATCGTCGCTCGTTCGCACCAGGAGCATACTGATTACACCGAATTTTTCGTGCGCGAACTCATGCACGACCTCCGTATCGTTCTCTATACGTTCTATGGGATAAAACGATGTGATCCCTGATTGATTGGGTCTTGGCACCACTCGCATCGTGAAAAAGTATTGGCATTTTTCCGAGGACTGGATGAAGGCGGCGGCGTCCAGCGTGGGAGACGGCGTACCGTAGCTGACTCTTTTGGACAACAGCATATGCCGCGCGGGATCGATAGACCAAACACACGCATCACTTGGGATCGAAGAGGACTCCGCTATCGATACATGCAGACTGTGCAGAAACTCCATTCTCTGTATAGCCGCACCGGGATCGCGGGAAAAAAGCCAGAAATGGCTTCGGCTGAAGTCAGAGAGGTGTTCCGGTACTGGCGAGGTGAGACGCTGTACAAGATTCAGGTTTGTGGGGATTGTAAGCGCCAGAAGCAAAGCGAAATATGCGGATTGAAGCAGCAGCAGCGGGGCGCCGTTACCAATCCGCCCCGCCATCGTGACCGAGGCGGTCAGACCGTAGTACAGCAGCATTGGAAGCAAAGGAAGCAGAAACCGATGTATATGGTCCGGGTGCGGCCACGGTACCAGGATCACGATGTAGAACAACACATATATCGCATCCGCTTTGAGACGTGCTATCCGCAACAGCCAACCAACGAATACGAGAAGCCCGAGGATGGCGGCAGGAATTGTGGAATAGTCCGAAATAAAGTGATCGAAAGACTTGATCCAACTCAAACCCAGAACCTGGAAATTGACCCGGGCATAGACAGCGAGACTCGTCGTAAAATCCCCTTTGTGTGACAGAAAAAAGGAACTCACGTAGTTCGATGATTCGTAGGACGTTTTATACACGCTCCATAAAAGATACGGGCACACCGCAACGGCAAGCACGAAAATAAAGTGCTTCCGCTGGGTCCTAAACGCCACGAATGCCAGCGCCGGCAACAACGCAATACCAATAGTTCGAGTGGCAATAGCCAAACCAAAAAGAAGCGCGGATGCATATAACAATCCCGCGCTGCCACGCGAACGTTCAAGTGCAGCGAATCCCAGCAATGCCAGGGAAAGATAAAGGAACTCGCTTACGATGTAGTTGGCAAAAAAAGCGACTGAAGGAAGAATGGCGAAAATACATACCAGCACCAATGCCCTGTACCAATCCGTTTCGAGTACCCTCAGCCAGGCAAAAAAAGAAACAAAGCCGGCCACAACCAACGCAGTGTTGATCAGGTGCGAGGCCAATGGATATTCGGCGCCGCCCCCAAATAACCACAATGTCAATGGAAACAACGGCGGAAAGTGATAATCCGACATCACAACGTCGAATACCTGCCTCGGAATTTGCTGTCCGGAATCCAGGAGAGAAGCCATCAGTAGATAAATGGCGGAATCCGACAGCAAATCAGCAAAACCAATGTGCCACGTGAGATGCGTGTAAAAACAGGTAACAACAGCGAGCACGAAGAGCCCTGAAAAAGCCTGTTGTCCTGACAGGGATTTCAAAATAGCCGCTCCTAGACCAGGTACTTAAGCAAGCGAGTCATTTCAACAACTTAGTCTCGGTCTTTCTTCGCACGAAATCAGCCAGGGCGTTCTAGCTTCCAAGTTGGAGAACACCAGCAGGATCAGAAGGGTTATGAACGTCTGAAGCAGACTGATCCTGCCCATTATGTATGTAACTGACTGGACCTGAAGTGGATGCACTAAAAAGAAAAACGATGCGAGTTGGGGAAGATATTGGCGCTTTACGAAACTGGATAGAAACAGGAACAGAATTGCTGAATTGAGAATATGAAGTGCGTTGTTGAAAAGATGAAAGCTGAACCGAGAATTTGGTGATATGGCCCAGTTTATGGCAAATGTGAGATTTTGAAGAGGCCGGTTCTGGTGGGTATCTGTAAACGACGCGTCAACAATCTCCGACGGATCTTTAAGTTTTGTGTTACGTACTATTTGTCGAAAGTCATCGTAAACAAACGGAGCCTCAAGGTTCCCGATGTACAGTATGGCGCCGCACAGGGAGAGGAAAAAAACGAATGATGACTTTACCCGAAGCAATCGATACATCTGATATATACAACATTGATCGAAGGATTGGTTCCGCTCGTAACACAAGCATAGACGAAAAACCGATTCGCCTAGCGGTCCATTCTGACGATCGTGAACCCGGCCTGGCGAAATATACAAGTTAGGCGTAAAAATATTGTATTATAAAAAGATAAATGCGTCCGGCACTAGTCAAATACACCTTGGTTCAAATCAAAAACATGTAGACTGTCTCGACCCGGTGTCCCTTCCAAAACTCCAGCATCCCATCCAAGAACAGACGCTCTGGCGTTCACTTTACTACTTCAACCTGTACCGCCTGATAGTAGGCGTGGCTTTTTTTGCGATCGGTATCAGCGGAGGTCGGTTTGCTTCGCTTGGGGCCCGGTCGCCCTCGCTTTTCATCCTGTCGAGTCTGGCCCTGATCGTCATTGCCACGATCAGTCTGTATACCATCACGCAGGCACGGCCCGGATTTCGATTGCAGTCTTATTTTCAATTCGGCATGGATGCCGTATTGATCACCCTGCTTAGTTCGGCCAGCGGCGGCATCACCAGCGAGATTTACCTGTTGTTGCTGGTTTCCGTGGCGGCAGCGGGCATCGTTCTTCCCGGTCGTATTAGCCTGTTGTTTGCAGCTTTCGGAACGCTGCTGGCCCTCACCGAACACGGTGTTAGTTATATTGTCTACCCGTTCGTCGCCGGAAGTTACACCCAGGTGGGCATACTGGGCATAGCTTTGTTCACTACCAGCCTAGTGATCAATGTAGTCGTCGTACGATTGAAACAGGCCGAAGCGCGCGCTCGAAAAAGTGCATCTCATTTGCTCAAGCTGTCCAAACTAAACGAACTGGTCGTTGCCAATCTGGATACGGGAATTATCGTGACGGACAGACAGGGTAACATACAACTCAGCAACGACCGGGCCCGGAATTTGTTGGTTCTCGATGGTGTTCACTCACTGGCACAGGCCAGCAGTGGGCTCTACCAACGGATGCTGGCCTGGGAAAACGGTAACGATGAGGATGCCACGATTCAATTCACACCAAACGGCCCCAACATCGCGCTTAGGTTTGTGCATGTAAGCGAGCATGCCGACACCAGCATCGTCATCTTTCTCGAAGACTTGTCACAGACGGAACGGCAGGCTCACCATTTGAAGTTGGCAGCACTTGGGCGCTTGACCAGCGCTGTGGCCCATGAAATCAGGAATCCGCTCGGGGCCATTGGCCACGCCGGTCAATTGATCGGTGAATCGCCGAGCTTAAACGACACGGACAGACGGCTAGTGGAGATCATCAACCAGCAAAGCAATCGAATCAACGCTGTTATCAAATCCATACTGGGCCTCAGCCGGCCTCATATGCGCAAACCTCTGCTCATCGATCTAGATGAATGGCTCAGCAACTTCAAGTCGGTATTCGTTCAGACACATAGTAACAATGACGACCTGCTGAACATCCGGCCAATCCGACAGCAGGTATACGTCGATCCGGATCATCTGCACCAGGTTATGATCAATCTGTGCGAAAATGGAATACGCTACGGCGACACCCACAAGGTAACCATATCGGGGGGGATCTTCCCGGAGAACGGCGTGCCCTATATCGATATCGCGAATGATGGACCGAATATCCCTGCAGAAATCAGGGAGAAGATTTTCGAGCCCTTCTTCACCAAGGAAAGCAAAGGCACGGGGCTGGGATTGTTTCTGGCGCGCGAGCTCTGCCACGACAACAATGCCAGACTCGATTATGTAGACACACCCGAAGGCGGCCGATTTCGAATTCAATTTCACCACAACGCCCATGCCGCTGCCTGACGAACATTTGTCAAACGTGCTGGTCGTCGATGACGAACCGGATATCCGGGAATTGCTATCTCTAACACTTGAGCGTATGGAATTGGGCTGCGAAACGGCCGAATCCCTGGAACAGGCCGCTGATCTTTTGACAACCAAAAGATTCGATCTTTGCCTGACCGACATGCGGCTTCCCGACGGCAACGGCATCGAACTCGTGCGTCAGATTCAGGAAAACTACCCTGATATTCCCGTTGCCGTAATCACGGCTTACGGCAACGTGGATTCGGCCGTTGAAGCTTTGAAGGCGGGCGCTTTCGATTTCGTATCGAAACCGGTGCAACTCGAAGACCTGAGAGCACTGGTTTCTTCCGCTCTGAAAGTGGTACGACAAGATCCCCAGGACCGCCGCAGTCGGAACCAGCTGCTTGGAGATTCCAAACCCATGCGCCGGGTACGCGGAATGATCGCCAAACTTGCCCGATCTCAAGCACCTGTCTATATACGCGGGGAGTCCGGTACCGGGAAGGAGATGGTCGCCAGACTGATCCATGAAAAAGGGCCGCGCGGGGATTTTCCGTTCATTGCTATCAACTGCGGTGCTATCCCACCGGAGCTCATGGAAAGCGAGTTCTTCGGCCACAAGAAAGGCAGCTTTACCGGAGCCGTGGCGGACAAGCCAGGGCTATTTCAGGCTGCTCACGAGGGCACGCTGTTTCTCGATGAGGTCGCAGAACTACCGAAAACCATGCAGGTCAAACTACTGCGCGCCATCCAGGAAAAGGCGGTGCGTCCCGTGGGGGCGCAGGAGGAAATCGGAATCAATGTCCGCGTGCTGAGTGCCTCGCAGGTAGACCTTTCACGACTGGTTGCCGAAGGTCTGGTCCGCAGTGACTTTTACTATCGAATCAACGTCATAGAGCTGATTCTGCCCCCCTTGCGCAAACGCGCAGAAGATATCCCGTTGCTGACGGATCATTTTCTCGCACGCCTGAACACAGGTGATAGCAACGCGAGCTTGACGGAATCGGCCTATAAGAAACTAAAAAGCTACACATTTCCCGGCAATGTGCGTGAGCTTGAAAATATTCTGGAGCGCGCGCTTGCGCTCAGCGACACCGAGGTGGTCGATGCGGACGATGTTGATCTGCCCGAATCGAAGCAAGGCAGCAGCAGAATGGACACCGGATTTTACCCTGGCGCAGAACCGCTTGATGCCTACCTGGAAAGAATCGAAAGGAAAGCGCTGGCGGACGCGTTGGCGCAGTCAAACGATAACAAAACGGAAGCCGCCAAACTCTTGGGTTTGACGTTCCGGGCATTTCGATACAAGTTGGCCAAATTTGGGTTTTAATCGCGCCAATGTGACAATATTTGTCACTATTTGTACAATAATTTGTCATTCTAGCGGAGCTATTATTCGATCGGACTAAACACACCGTTCATAACTTATTCGTTTCCCCTTGGTTTTGCTCAATATTCTCGATAATTCCAAAAAATTGTAAGTTGGCACGTTTCCTGCTCCATATTCAGCAACCTTGGCCAGTAATCTGGCAGGCACCAAGTTAGGTGGGGGTGTCTGAGGAACTTCGAATGTTTCGCGGATCACCGAACCTAAAACTATATGAAATCTAGACGTCAAGAGGAAAATGTAATGCAAAAGATTCAACACATGAAACGCCAAGCGCAACGCGGCTTTACCCTCATCGAACTGATGATCGTAGTAGCCATCATCGGTATTCTGGCCGCCATCGCGCTGCCTGCGTACAACGATTACGTCATCAAGTCGAAGGTTTCCGAAGGTCTGCTGGCCCTGAGCCAATGCCGGACAGCGGTTGCCGAGGTGTATCAGACCGGCACTGCAACTGAAACGCCTGGGGCCAATGGCTGGGGATGCAATGAAGGCACCAATGTGACCGAGTTCGTCAGCGAAATTCGAACGGATCAGGACGGCCAAATCGTGGTTACATTGAGAAACATCGATGCCGCGGTCGACGGTTCGACAATAGAGCTTCTTCCTGAAGTCAACGGCGCTACCGCCGTCTATACAACCAACGTTGGCAACCAGATTTCACATTTTGAATGTAATCCTGGTGATATCAATGCCAAGTTCGTACCGGGTTCTTGTAAGTAATCGAGCCAACATCTCACCTTTAAGGTGGGAGCAAGTAACGAGAGGCCCCGAAAGGGGCCTTTCTTGTTCAAACGCAGATTCATCGATGTTTACCTCATCTGCCTACATGCTGACTTATGGACAATGACAAAACTCCAATTCATCTTGGCCTAGATTCAGCAGACCAGTACGACCTATAGAGCCGCCCGCATGTCTCGCCCAATAATCGTCCGACTCGAAAACATCCTGGGGCCCATACTTGTCTTCGTTCTTGTGTTTGCAGTTTTCAGCATCTATGCACCCGGGCGGTACGGTGGATTCCTGCTGGACGATTACGTCAACATCGGCCCCATGAGCCAGGTGGAGCAGGGTTTTGATGGCTTCGTGCGCTACATTTTTTCCGGTGCCTACGGCAGCCCCGACCGCTGGATATCCAAGCTGAGTTTTCTGATTGACAGTCCGAGCTGGCCGTCGGACGCCTTCAGGTTCAAGCAAAATAATATCCTGTTGCACATTTTGAACGGCGTGCTGGT
>CAMYOI010000076.1 GCA_947259955.1 uncultured Gammaproteobacteria bacterium | reverse complement strand
AAAACGCACTCAGCTCCAGGGAACCGGCCACAAAGAATAAATCGATCTCGTCAGCACCGTCGTACCGGTAGAAACATCAAATCAAAGCCCTCATTATTTTCTCATGAGCTAACTATGTACTTAAGTTGACCACTGAAATTCGGTTTCATCACGCCACATCCTGAGCAGGATAACAGCGAGCTTTCTTGCAACTGCAATGCGTGCCTTTTTCATCCCTGAACGTTTCGCAATCCGCAGCCCCCACGCCTTCAATGCACACCATTTCTTGACACGCGTTAACAATACGCCCGCCGCCTCAAATAAGTAGGTGCGGGTCATAGCATCGCCACATTTCGAGATTCGACCCTGCCAATCAACTTCACCCGAGGCATATCGTCGTGGTGTTAATCCCAGATAGGCACCCACGTTCCGAGCGCGTTTGAATCGGGTCGGATCATCTATTGCCGCCATGCACGACAGCGCTGTAATAGGACCCACACCTGGGACGGTCATAAATGCACGTGTCTGTGGTTGGCTCTGCGCCAATCGGCCGACACGACGGTCAAGCATCACAAGTTGATCATGAACACTATCGCGCACATCCAGCAAGGGCTGGACAAACTCAACCAGGGCGGGATCGCTTCCCATCAGCGATTTAGCTTTTTCAGTGAAGGCAATACCTGTCGCCCTGCCGATGACTAATCCGGTACATTTCAACAACCCCCGAATCTGATTCTCCAAATCGCGCTTGATCTTGATCAACAGGGCGCGGCTAGATAACAAGGCTCGCGTGGCATCACTACGTGGAGATTTGATCTGTACCTCGCGATACCAGCCAGTCTGCATAATACGGGCAATTCCCGCAGCGTCGTTGCGATCACTTTTATTGATCTGCATGGACAACCCTGCTTTGGCATGGCGTGCATCAATGCAGACCACCGGTAAGTCTCGTTTAGCTAACTCCCGCCACAGCCATATAGAGGTAGGACCAGACTCCAATCCAACACGGTGGATCATAGGCGCTTTGTCTTGCACATAGGTGGCGATTGCTTCTGGATCTGAAGCGACTGATTTCATCGCAACAATCGAACCATCTTGATCAACTACACAAACAGATGTGTTTTTAAGTGATACATCTAATCCAACGTAAGTGTTCATTGTATTCTCCTATCGTGAAAACCAAAATACGTTATAACGCACCTGCCAAACTACGCCAAAATCGCGCCCACTGCGGAATTACACAATGTTGAAAAACTCCAAAATTTACGGAGGTAGAATTTCCGCCAAAACTGATTGGTTGCAAAAGTACGGCTGAATTCTTTTCTGTCGCTCTACCAGAGGGCGCTTATTGAATTTTCAGTTTTATCTAATGGTCCTCGGTGTCTGAAAAAATATAATTCGTTATAACGGCGAATATTTTGTCGACCCTACCAGAAACCGAGTTTTTCAACAGAATAGCTCCGGAGCCGACCTTCACAGAATCGCTAATTAACCACGCCTAAGTGCCCAGAACGGACGGAATATTGCAGCATAAAGGATACTAACTCTCGGCCGAAATCGATTTTCATTGCCCACCCCGACTGCACAACTCAGCCACACTTTCCTTGCCTCAAAGACCTTCCAATACAATACGGATTTACTCTTCCCCTGAAACCTTGCAACGGATTTTACAATGTATTGTTTTGACTAATTTCTCACAACTGGAATGACGAATTTTAAGACTCCAATCAATTTCAGCAAGTTAAAAGAAGTCTCCCTTAAATTTTAGCTCAAGTTGGCCTCATATCTTCAGACGGAAAACAATCCACCTTATCTAAGTAGGGACAACTCTGACCCTAGCCTTGGATGTCTCTAGGTCATAAAAGTTGTTATTGATTTTGCTTTTAGGATAAATACGTATCTGCGGTATAGCTCTGGTCTTTCTGTTGTTTTGCCGAAAACTCTTTGAGATCCTCGCCAGTCACAAATCGAAAAGATGCGCCCCCGGCGTCACCCTGAGCGCTTAACTCAGCTTGAGTAAAATCCCCCCTCAAGCTTCTTTTTGCGAGGCCCCTACCATAGCACCACAATTTGAACTTGTTACCTTTCTTTACTTTGGCTTTGCCGCACCTACCGATTAATATTTTCTCCTCTGTCGGCCAATCTAAGCTAAATGTTCCACTTATTTTTTTATTTTCTACAATCAAGTCTACAACCCAAAGCCCATCCATTTCGTTTAAATGGACGGCCTTCAGTTTCATCGCATCATCAGCCCAAGCACTGGAGAGACTTAAAAACAGTAAACCGATGGCTAAGGCGAAATACATAGTAGTCTGATTTTTTTTCATGCGATGCCTCTTGGAAATAAACTTTAGAGTTTTGGTATCAGAGTAAAATCAAGAATCTAATACACTGAAGTTAATTTAACTTAGGGATAGATCACTGATTATTACCACATAAAATATCTAAGGTGAATTTATTTTACATTGACCTCAAGCGATTATCACTCTGTTCCATTTTTAGGTGCGGTAGCTTCGGCGGCGGTCAGCGTATGCAAATGGCTGGATGCCTGCTTTGAGTTGCGAAGCAGTCCTTCGCAAGATTAAGCCCACGGTCTAAGTTATACTCACAACAGCTATTTTATAGTCTTTTCATTTCTGGCTTGACCATTGACCAGCTTCTACCAATTGCTATGTATTTCTTAATTTTCTGTTCATTTTATCCACTGAGAGAAAACCCATGAAAAAGCACGTGAAGTTCGCCATTACAATAATCAGTTCCTTTGTGATACCGGGGTATGTATTAGCTCAGGATAATCAGATTGTGGGCACAGATTTTGCGGTTACCAGCGATAACATGCCATCGAGGCCCACAAATTACTCGCCGTACGTTGGCAAGGACCATACGGATCGCGTTTACTGGGGTGACTCGCACTTGCACACTTCTTATGCGTGGGACGCCGGATTTGTCGGTAACACACTCGGTCCTGACGACGCCTACCGTTTCGCGAAATGACAACAGATAATAGCCAGCTCCGGCCAGCCGGTGAAGCTGGTGCGACCGCTTGATTGTCTGGTCGTTGCCGATCTTTTCACTCTTTACTTGTAATTTCCAGGCGGTACGGATATAACCCCGGGCGTTGGTTTCTTGTTAATTTCACGTTCGCTATCCGATTCCGTGGATACGGTGATAGGGTGGCGCTATTTCGACATTCTGTCATGGGACTGCAAGGCTCCGTTTCGTCAGCAATAGTAATAATCCTTTAGGAGTGATTATCAATGGTTACACCACATGAAGTTCGTTTTATAAGTTTCAAACCCCTCGCGATCGTACTTTCGGCATTTCTGTTGGCCGGGTGCATCAGTGCCAAGACAGATTCCGAGCCGGTAGCTGCAACCCCCGCTGCCCCTGCCCCGGTGGTAGAAGCCCCCCCCGAACCGGTTGTGGAAATCGTGGTAAAAGAAGTTTTACTCGACGCGACAGAGCTGTTTGCATTCGATAGCGCGGTGCTCTCGGATGAGGGCAAATCGACTCTTGACGAATTACTGGCAGAGACTGCCCGTGGCAAAGGCGGCATTTATTCAGTGACCGGTCATACTGACAGACTCGGAGACGAAGGGTACAACATGAGACTATCAGAACGGCGTGCCAACTCTGTAGTTGAATACCTGGTCGGGAAGGGCATTCCATCTAGTTCTATCTCTGCTGCAGGAATGGGTGAAACTGAGCCGCGTGTAGAATGCGATGACACGGATAGGCAGGCGCTCGTAGATTGTCTCTCACCCAATCGACGTGTGGTGATCGAAATCCCGGTTGCTGTTGAAGAAGAGGTAATAATCCAGAATTAGAACTCACTGACAGGTTAGTCGCCGAAGATTAATTTCGTTGGCTAACCGGTTTATCTGGACTAACGGACTGCTGGATTCAGCCTTTAATCTTTCTCCCCTCGGTCGGGAAAGCGTTAATGTACAGATCGTTTGAAAATTGTGAGGGTCGGGTGAGTCGATAGCAGTCGTTGAAGCTTGCTGCAAACGTTATCATCCAACTGTTCCGTTCTCTGTAGTCCCCATCATTTCCGCCTCTGGAGAGATCCGGAAGGAAATTATGGACCACTTTGATTAAACCGGGTACCAAAGCAAGGTGATCCGTGCCAGAACCAATCGCGTCATCATTCCATCTTATCGGCCTGCCCGAACAGATGTGTCGCCCCTGTTCGGGTGGCTGCCACGTTTGACCATAGCGGTACCATGATGCCCTCGATTGAATGTTTAACAGCGGAAAGAACGAAGCTGAGAAAGCTATCGCGGCATTGAAATAACGGCTGCGAGCGCGCGGAGAATAATCGATAATTAAACGGTATTTGTGCTCGGGATTTTGGTAATAGTTACGCGAATTCAAGATCTGAGCAGTAAAGGTAAAGAATGTCTCAGGGAGGTCGACGTGGACTGAATCTTGTAATGCACAGATACATTTTGAAAATTGCAGCAGTGACTTGGTTGTTGATTACAATCATTGCAATACCTCCAGCGTATACCGGTGGTAAAACTGTTGCCCGTGTGACTGACATTGTAGAAGATGGAACCAACTATAACGAAGGTGCTTCCAGGAAACTTCGTATTCTCGCCAGGGTGTGGGAAGGCAGCACCATTGTGTTGTCACGAAACGCAAGCCTGGCACTGCATTTCTCAGTCAACCGGACTGACTTGAGTTTCACTGGCCGCGATGGCATGTCGGGTACAGGATTTGGTATGCCAGATATCTTGTCGCCCATCGGTGCGCTGGTGATTCGAACATTTGATCTTGGAAATGGCGTTGCTGCCGGCGACCAAGAGAAGATCGTTGAAGGGTCGCCGACGTTGGCTGTTTTTTCCAGCCCTTCCGATACTTTGCCTCATTGGCTAGCAACTGGACAGGCGCTCTCAAGGGTACTGTTAGCGCTTACCGATGCGGGAGCTACGGCGTCCTACTTGAATCCTCCCGTCGAACTTGAGGAGTTGAGACCACGTCTGCGAGAGTTGGTACAGTGCAAAGGCACGCCGCAACTCTTGATGCGCTTTGGGTACGGGCCATCTGCCGCGCCGACCGTTCGGCGTGAGGTTGATGATGTGCTCATTTTATAAGACGGCAGCAACGGGTCGGGTTCTGTCCGTTAGGAAACGCTTAATTTCCCAGTATCTGTTTGATAACGAACGACGGTTGACCCCGACAAAGCGGACCGAGAAAACTGGGCTTGAACACGTGGGTCACACTGCACCCTGTCCGTCAGCACCCGGCCAGGAGCGGACGTCCGGTTTCTGATCCAGTACATCTAGCCCGGATTTCTCACCAGGCGGCGCTGTATGCTTGATCAGGCATTGCAAATGTTGAGGTTTATAGTTTTGATTGAAATACAGGGTGTATCAGCAGCGCCTATCCCGGCCCTGGCTGGTTCAGGCACCGCTGCACTTGGGCTTCACTCGATCCATAGCTACGGCTATGCATCTCGCTCCAGCCCGGCGTTCACCGGCACCAGCCCTGCGCCATCGCTCGGGATCCTGGTGAGAAATCCGGGCTAGCTTGACAATCTCTGAATTGTTCGTTGGAAAGACCTCCTGTCATATCTTCTTCGGGATAGCGGATGGCCTCCGCCCTGCCTACCCGGGTCGCCGACGATACGGGCGAAGATAAACCGAGGACGTTAACCATAAGTGGGGTTGGAGTGACTTAATAGCAGTCACCCCGCCCCTTGTCCGAAAGTATCTATCGCTGACAGGACCGGGTTCAGCGGGCAGCGCTGATATGCCCCCCTACTCGACGATGACCGTGCCTTTCATTCCGGCATCGAAGTGGCCCGGGATCAAGCAGCCAAAAGCGAACTCTCCAGCCTTGGAGAACTTCCAGATCATCTCCATCGTCTCGCCTGGTTGGACGTGCGCCATATAGGGTTCGGCGTGCTCCATGTTGGGGAATTTCTTCATCAACTCGGCGTGTTCCGCCAAGGTTTCCGGGGTCCCCAACACGAACTCATGCAGGAGTTTCCCCTTGTTGTGGTGGACGATCTTGAGCACCTCTCCCTGTTTGACGCGGATGACTTCAGGCGTGAAAGTCATGTCGTCACTCATCTTCACTTCCAGCGTGCGGCTCGCGTGCAAATCGGGCTCGTAGTTACCGAACTCGGTTTCCACCGGATCATAGTCCGCCTCTACCTTATCTCCCGAGTGGCTGAATGCGGGTGCGGAAACTACGAGCGCCAGCAGCGCGGGAAATATCATGGTGTGTTTCATTGTCATTTCTTTCTCCTGTTCAAATGTCTGTTCTACAACGTTCAAGTAGCTTCGTACTCATACGATACGGCACCGGGGGGATAGTCGTACCAGCCCGGATCGCTAAAGTCGCCGCGGGGTTGATCTTTGCGGACCTTGAGCACGGTGAACATCCCACCCATCTCAATCGGCCCGAACTGACCTTCCCCGGTCATCATCGGAAGTGTGTTTCGCGGCAGAGGCATTACCATCTCGCCCATCTCGGCCATACCACGCTCGCCCATGACCATGTAGCCCGGCACCAGCGTGCTCAAACTTCGCTGCACCGGCCGCTGGTCAACGCCGATCATGTTCGGTACGTCGTGACCCATGGGATTCATGGTGTGGTGGGACTTGTGACAGTGCATGGCCCAGTCCCCTGGCGCATCGGCGATGAACTCTATTGCGCGCATCTGCCCGATGGCGATGTCTAAAGTGACTTCGGGCCAGCGCGCCTCCGGTCGTACCCACCCTCCATCGGTACATGCCACCTCGAATTTCAATCCGTGCACGTGGATCGGATGGTTGGTCATGGTCAGATTGCCCATGCGCACCCTGACCCGATCGTCCTGGCGGCAGACCAGGTGATCGATACCCGGGAACACCCTGCTGTTCCACGACCAGATGTTGAAGTCCAGCATGGTGTTTATCTTCGCCGTCATGGTACCGGGCTCTATGTCGTAGGCGTTGAGCAGGAAGCAGAAGTCACGATCCACTTTGTGCTCTTCTGGATCTTTGGGGTGGACCACCAGCGATCCCATCATGCCCATGGCCATCTGCACCATCTCATCCGCATGCGGGTGGTACATGAACGTGCCCGACTGCTTCAACTCAAACTCGTACACATAGGTCTTTCCCGGCGGGATCTGCGGCTGGTTGAGCCCTCCAACCCCGTCCATCCCCGCCGGCAGGAAGATGCCGTGCCAGTGGATAGTGGTGTGCTCGGGCAGGCGGTTGGTGACGAAGATGCGGATCTTGTCGCCTTCCACACACTCTATAGTGGGCCCAGGGCTTTGCCCGTTGTATCCCCAGAGCCGGGCAATCATTCCCGGTGCCATCTCACGCTCTACTGCCTCGGCGGTAAGATGGAACTCCTTCCAGCCATTTTTCATACGCCAAGGAAGCGACCAACCATTCAGCGTCACCACTGGGTTGAACCAAGGCCCGGTGGCGGGCTCTTCCGGCGGCTGCATCGCGGCGGAAGCGGAGGTAGGCGAATCGGGCAGCGCGGCCAGCGAAGCACGTGACACCAGCCCCGCACCGAGCGCCATACCGGCGCCGGCCAAGAATTGTCTTCTAGTCGTCATTTTCTCTCTCCAAATGTGATATTCAATGGCCCTCGCCTCCTTCGGCGTCGGGTGCAACCATGACACTCTCGAAACGCATGGGCGTATCCCCCGCACCGATCATCGCGCTCTGCAGATTCGCATCCGCCAGCCAGAAATCGCGCACTGCGTCGACGTAATTGGATTCCAGCACGGCTGCCGAGCGGACATCGGCGAGCAGATCGAAAACACTCATCAGCATGCCGTTGTACATGAGCAGCCGCTCCTGGCTGACGCGCTGGCGCAGCGGAATCATCTTTCTCTCAAAATGCCTGGCTACCTCCCACGTGGTCTGATACGCAATGAGCGCCTGCCGGGACTCCGAGGCCGCAGTGATGGCCACCACTTCGGCCTGGGCCTGGGCCTGATCAAACACTGTCCTGGCCTTCGCGTTCTGTACGCCGCCCAAGTCGAAGATCGGAATACGCAACTCCAATTCATATCCGTCTCCATCAAACCCTTCTACGGTTTCCCGCTGGGGACCGAGTTCGATACTCGACAGGAAGGGGTTGAGCCGGGTGAGGTCCAGGTTCTTGGCCATCCTCTCCAGGTTCAGCCGGGCGATCTGGAGATCGAGCCGGTTCTGGATCGCCTCGCGTTCCACCGCCTCGAAATCGACCAGTGTTGCCGGCAGTTCGGGCAGTTGGTCGGGGAGATCGATCATCCTGGCATGTTTACCCCACAGACCGAGTTGGCGGATCAGCGCCTCCTTCGCAGCGACTTCCGCCAGCTTTTGTTTGGCCAGCGACGCCTGCAGCTGGTGCAAAAGGATCTCCGATTCGGCAGATTCGATAATGTTGCTGTGCCCCAGGGCCGTCATCTGCCGGATCATGTTGTTTCCCGTCTGCGCAGACTCCACTGCTCGTTGCAGCAACGCCGTCTGCTGGCGCTGGGCGACGGCGTTTATCCACGCCCGTCGGGTGCTCACGATATGGTCCAGGACCGCCGCCGCGGCTTCGTAGCGTGCCATTTCCAGCCGACGCGCCTCGACCTGCCTTCGCAGCGGCATCAGTAGCAAACCGCCGATGTCGAAAAGGAGCGAGACGGAATAATCGTCAGCGGCGAAGCGTTCGAGGGTGAAGCCGGGGTTTTCCATCCGCCCAGCCTGGGCATAGTCGGCTTCCGCAATTCCCACGCGCAGCAGGGTTGCCTTGGCTTCCGGGTTGACCTCGAGCGACATCCGTTCGGCATCGGCGATGCCGAGCGGGGCAGACAGGATCTGCGTGATCTCCTCGGCACTCATCGGATCCTCCGGATTGATCACCGCCTTCACATCGTGCGGCCCGGGATTCTCGTCGAGGAGTTCCTGTACGCGCGACATGCCGTTGTCTTCGGGTACCGTAGTACACGCCGCGATCGACAGCGTCAAACCCGCCGCCAACCACAATCGAATATTGTTGGTCATGTCGGTTCTCCTATTCAGCGGGTTTGATGTTTATGATCTCGAAGCCGCCGGGAGTGTTCTCGACATCGAACTCTACCCTCAGCCCTTTCTCCATCCCTTCCAGCATCTTCGGGTCCTTGACCTTGAACACCATGGTCATCGCCGGCATACCGTACTTCTCGATCGGGTCGTGGGCGATCCTTATCTTGCTCTGGGAAAGCCGAACGGATTTGACCGTTCCGCGGGCATCCATGACGCCCCCACCCGATCCTTGGTCTTCGCCCCGAGGGACGATACGTGTGACCACAAACCCCTTAGACGTGTTCTCCACGTCGAAACCGATCTCCTGCCCTTTCTCCAGACCGGACAGCAGAGAAGGATCCTCGACCTGGAACACCATGGTCATCGGCGGCATACCGTATTTGTCGATTGGGTCGTGGGCGATCCTTATCTTGCCCTGCTCAGGACGGATGGACTTGATCAGGCCGTTCGCATCCGCTGTGGCGCCATCTTCTTTCTGATCCTGGTTTGGGGCAGACGAGTCATCGTACGACTCTGTCGGCGTAGAGAACTTCTGCGTGCTCGCCGGGTTGAACGTCTCGTCTCCGTTGAATCGCTCGATCCAGGATAGTTCCGCGTCGAGTGGCACGATCTCGTCAAAGAACGCGCCTTCCCGTGTTGGAGAAGATGGATGTTGCGATGCGTCCAGAACGGACGGCGTTTGCTCCGGCGCCGCGCCGGTTTCATCCGACGCCGCACCGGGCACGTACAGTGCTAACAGCACAGGAGCCAGGGCGGCCCGCAGTATTTTGTTGTTACTCATTTTTCCCCCAGACTGTTCATTCTCTCGAATGCGTCTGCGCGATCCGGTAGGCGGATCGACGATTAAATTTGGTCGGCGCGCAGCTAACCGCGCCGACGACCGTCAACGAATGGTGGGGTTGAGTTAGTGACGCGGGGGTCTGAGGGGAGGGTGAGCATCTACCAGCGGGTTGAAGTCCGCGTAATGCTGCAGCCATTCGTAGTCGCGCAGAGCATCCCGCAACGCATCGGGCGGCTGGGGAAGAGCGCTGAGGCATACCGAACAAAGCAGTGTACAGGCGCTGCTCTCACCAAACGGGTTGCAGTGTATTGGTAAAGCTTCGCTGTTCAGCGAGTTCCCGATGACCGTTATCGCTGCCATCGAGTCTCCGTGATGAGCATGTTGCTCCACCTGAATTGGTACAGCATCATCTGGGGTAATGGATGAGGTCACGAGGGCGTGCGTCAGCGGAGAGAACGCCAAAGTAACTGGAATCAGGCAATAAAAAAGCCCGGTAATAAATTTGCTCAGTCTGACGCGCATAGTTGTGTGAGGTTGACCGTAGAGCTTCTAGTTTTCTAGTGACCCGCAGTGCGGTACTAAGTTCAATCTAACCGGCATTAACCACAAAAATCAACAGCGGGTGCGATAGGGTCAGCCCGCACTGCAGCGTGCTTCGAGGTCAAACTCTGTTTTCACCTGAAAGCGGACATCACTACAGCAATTCTGAGGAAGACAGCCTCGAAGCGATTGTCGAATATCGGGGGTGGCACGCCGCCTTCTCGGCTCAGTAACTGCTGTAGACTTCAGTGCGGCCGTCGGCATCGAAGCTCAATACATCGTAACCCTTCGGGATTTCACTGTGCATGCCTGGCGACAGCTGTGGCATCCCCGGGGCGGTGATACCGACGATGTTCGGACGTTCCGACAACAAACGCTTGATATCATCCACCGGCACATGCCCTTCGACAACGTAGCCATCAACCACGGCCGTATGGCATGACATTAATCGCCCGTCGGTAAGACCTAACTTCGCCTTGACCTCGTTAAGTTGATTGGTGTTATGAGTCTGTACCTTGAAACCGTTCTTCTCGAGGTATTCCACCCAGCCGGTACAACAACCGCAAGTGGGTGATTTGTAGACAACAATCTCATCGCTGTCCGCGGCAAGGGCAGTGCCTGCGAAAGGCAGGCTCAGCAGTAAAAGCGTAACTAGTGTCTTCATCGGTCTTCGTGCCGTTGGTATTAATATCTAATTGTACAGAGGTCGGAGCAAGTATCCACCAGACAGCAAAATAATTTCCGCTTCGGGTCGGTTGCTGTCTGTAAAGCGCAGCAAATTATGCTCTCCACCCTGTAAAATACACCGGCAGTTGACAGATTCATTGCGGACCGTCGAAATTCGAGTATTTGTAAGAAATTTCGACGAGCATGTACTGGCGCTTTCGGCCATGAACAGACGCTCAGGATTTAATCCGAAACCCCTGCTTTCGGCACTAGGCTGACATACAATCAGTCGATGCGAAATTTAACATGGATTATGATCGCTCTCTTTCGATCAAGGATCTCCGTAAAATTTTTCCAGATGGTGATTTTGGAATCTCGTCGATAAATGTGATTGCACGGAGTTTTTTATACGGTGCTACTTTTTCAGCGACGAAGTTCATAATCTCATCGGCGCTGATATCGTCTTTAGTGACGACATAAGCTTTGGGAATTTCACCAGTTTCTTCATCTGGGCATGGGATAACCGCAGCGTCAATGATGCTTTCATGGGTAAGCAGTACGGCCTCCAATTCAGCCGGG